>NZ_JADBVM010000084.1:0-25595 GCF_020244875.1 Microcystis sp. M44BS1 | reverse complement strand
TAATTCGGGTAAATCTACGGTTGAATTAGATAAAAATGCTTGATAAAATTCAGATAATTCTTTAAATAAAATGCCCTTTGACCAACCATCGATAATAATATGATGGAAAACGTTAACTAAAATATAATTTTCATACCCCAGATCAAACAGAGTAGATCGTAATAAGGGAGCTTGAGTTAAATCAAAGGGTTTTTGTAGTTCTTCAATAATCTGTTTATCAATTTGATCTTGGGAAATATCTTTTAAATTAATAACTAATAATTTAATCTTTAGAGATGGAGCAATTTTTTGAATAGGTTTTCCTTCAACCATTGGAAAGGTTGTGCGTAAGCTCTCATGGCGTTGAATAATAGCATTAATCGTTTGCTCTAAAATATCAATGTTTAAGCGTCCCGTTAAACGGATAGTTAAGGCTTCATTATAAGCCGAATTTTGCTGATCCATCTGATAGAGAAACCACATTCTCTGTTGAGCAAAAGATAGGGGTAAATCTTCAGTTCTGGCAACGGTATTAATGACCGATTCAAGGGGTTTAGATGGTGTTGTTGCGCTTCTTAAAAAAGTGATAATTTCTGGTTTTCTTGTCCCGATTTCTTGCTTAATTTCTGGTGTCATCGCTCCCTGGGGAGCTTGATATTTTAACTTTTCTTCCTCAAGCCAAAGCTTGATGTCTAAACTATTTAAGTAAGATAAAAATTCTGCGACTTTCATTAATAGTATCCTTTTCCTTGATTGATGTTCTGATATTTTTGGAATGGGGGTGATGTTTGGCTGAGTTTAGTAGCTCTAGCTTGAGCTACTGTTTAGAGATATAATCAACGTTTTTCATAAATTTAAGTATCCTCAAAGACTAAACACTATAGACCAAACAAAAATTATCAATGGTAGGGAGTCGGTGGTTATTGTTAAAATCAGTTGCCCTGGGAGCAACCGCTTACATACTCCATAAAAAGACTGTTTGGCTATTCATAGCATATTCTGGATGATAAATTTTAGTGATGGATACAATTTTTTACATTTTTTCCAAAATGGCTCTGAAAAGCTTAAATTTTAGTTAAGCTATTTTCATAATTCTCCTTCTTCATAATTTTCTGAGGCTGTTGTCATAACTTTACCACTTTTGGATACACTGTGACTATTTTTGGCTACATTAAGCACCTCAATCGTTTGAGTTAAACTGGCAACGGTTGGATATTCTAACAAACTGTGCAACGACAATTCTACCGAGAAAACATCGCGTAAACGAGAAATAACTTGACTCGCCAGTAAAGAATGTCCTCCTAGTTCAAAGAAATTGTCATGAATTCCAATTTGAGATAGATTTAAAACCTTTTGCCAAATGTTAGCAACTTGACGTTCAGCTTCCGTTCTGGGTGCTATCAATTCGTTATTTTCTTTACCTTGCAGTTCCTTGAGTAACTGCCGCTTATCAATGTCTCCATTATCCTTAATAGGGAGGGATTGCCGCAACACCAAGGGACATTGATAGGACGTTCCAAATCGATCTTTTAGACTAACATGATTAGGTAGATTGACCGATTGAACTGTAGATTTACGGGTGTAATAAGCCGTTAACTTTTGGCATCCTTCCGACCTAGATGTGAAACGATTAATCTTGCCATTACTCCCATCTAAACCGATCATTAATTGTCTTTGGTTGTGATATAAACTCGTTATAAATGAGTCTAAACCTTGCCGCACCGTCATATCATAATACCCTTGAGATCGAGTTATGTATTGCATCTGATAACCTTGGCTCATCCCGGTTTCTTGCCAAGTTGTCCAACTATAACAATAACTGGGGAACAAATTCTTAGATTTTTGATAGGTATTCAAAGACTCAAGGAAACTATTAGCCGCCGCATAGGAACCCAAAGCCGCTCCTCCAAAAAAACTAGCCAAGGAAGAAAAACTAATAAAAATTCCCTGAGATTCTTTGAGGAGTTGATGTAAAACCCAAGTTCCTATTACTTTAGGACGAAGAATTGTCGATAAACCGTCTTGAGTTTCGTCCAGAAGTAAACAATCTTTGTAAATTCCAGCCAGATGAATCACCCCATTAAGTTCTCCTTGCCATTGTCTTTTTACCTGTTCTACAGTCTGTTTAACTTGAGGGAAATTAGTCACATCTACCGCTTGGTAAATTACTTCTCCCCCAAGGTTTTCTAAAGCTTGGAGATTTTTGATTTTTAAGGATAATTGATCTTCGGTTTTGAGGTACTCACTCCAGAGATGTTTTTCTGGTAAAGGTGTTTTTCCAATTAACAGTAAACGAGCTTGATAATTTTTGAGCAAATACTGAGCAATTTGTATGCCAATTCCCCCTAGTCCCCCAGTAATCAGATAAATTCCCCCTGATTTAAAGGGTAATTCCTGTTGGGTGTGTTGAAGTAAATTGACTTTTTCCAAACCTGCGATTAAACGTTTCCCGTTGCGATAGGCAATTTCTCTTTCCTTGGATAAAACGGATAGTTCTTGCAGCAGATAACTGAGATTAATTTCGGTTTGATTTAGGGGTAAATCAACATGACGAGTATTCAACCAAGAAAGTTCTTGAGCTAGGGTTTTGATCAGTCCTAAAACTGGAGATTTTTCATAGGCAATTTCATCGGTTTCTATGACAAATTGACTATAACTAGAAACAAATAGCAATTGAATTTTTGAGTTGAAGTCATGAATTTTAGCTAAAGCTTGAACTAGGAATAATAAATCATAAATTCCTCGCTCTTGTGCTTTTTCTAACTGTTCAATTGTTGAAATTTCTCCCTGATAGTCTTGATAAGTCCCCAGATGAATAATATTGCTAAGGATAATTTTTCGCTCGGATAAAGATGCCATTAACTGTTGATAATGATTAGCTGTCCCAGGTTTGAGGGTATAGCAATTTTGACTGATTTGAGAAAATTCTTCCGCTGCTAAAACCGTGATACAGGGTAAGTTTTGACCTTCGATTTTTTCTGCCAAAGATGCTCCTAAACCCAAGCAATCCAGAAAAATTAAAGTACAACACTTGGAAAGTTCTGGTTTTAAGTTAACTGGAGATCGAGGTTTCCAAACTTTCTGGTAAAACCAATCAGGAAGGGTTTGAGCATTTTCTAACAAAATATCTATTTCTTTTAAAATAGAATTAAATTCTCCATTTCCAAACCGTTTTATTAATCGCGATCGCTGAATTTTACCAATAGAAGTTTTAGGAATCTCCGTTTTATTTAAGGGTATTAAATATTCAGGATTAACGCCAAAACTGTTAATTACTTTTCGTCTAATCTTTTTCAGAAGTTCCCCTAGATGCTGGTGGTCAAAGGTTTCTGCACTAAAAAATAAAGCTAATTGATCGGTACTATTCCTAGGATCATAAACAGCACAAGCGGCGGTGTAGGACGCTTGTACTTCTTCAATAGTTTCCACTACAGTTTCAATTTCATGGCTATAATAATTCACTCCATTAATAATAATGGTTTCTTTACTTCTTCCAGTAATGACTAAATGACCGTTACTAATAAATGCTAAATCTCCTGTCTTAAACCAGCCATCTTTTAAGAAAGCGTCTTGATTCGCTTCTGGGTTTTTATAATACCCGGGTGAAACTGGATGTCCTTTAACTTGTAAATGACCAATAGTTTCTTCTGGTAATAGGGAATTATCAGTATTAACAATTCTAATCGATATTCCCGGAATGGGTAATCCTAAATCCGTAAAAGTTGCACCATTGGGATGTTCAGGATGGACTCGTTTTAGGGAAGAATTCAAGGAGGATTTATCAACCGTATGAAAGAGTAATGGCTGTTGTTCTGTCGGCTGATAATAGGTAATTCCTGACCCCATTTCTGCCATCCCAAAAGCAGGACGCATCGCCGTTTTTTTCAGATTATATTGAAGATGAAGGGTGTTAATAAATTCTCCAACTGCTTGACCAGAAACAGCTTCACCTGCTGCCAAAAAGAATTTGACACAATCTAAATTCCAATTTTGATCCGGTTCTTTTTTTAAAGCTTCATTGATCAAATTATAGGCAAAATTAGGAGCCCAACTGTGGGTGATTCGATATTGAGCAATTAAATCTAACCAATTCAAAGGACGACCTAATATATATTCAGTTTGAACATAAACCATTTGGCATCCTAGCTCGACACAGCGAATATTCCAGTCTGAAATACTTCCAATATGATCAAAAGGAAGCCAATTAAGAATAATATCGTCGTTTTGATGTTCACAAATGATGTTTGTTCCTCGCGCACGAGAGATGACATTTTTATGGGTTAATGAGATACATTTCGGTATTCCTGTACTGCCTGATGTGAGATTAAAGAACGCGATATCATCCGGTTGACTAATATGAGTCTGATGGGGAGAATAAGTTTTTAATTCTTCAATAAAACTGAAGCTTAAGGTTTGATTAGGCAACCATTGTTCTAAATATTTTATCTCTTGCTGACGGGATTGATTTGTGATAATAATAGGCTCATCTAACAACTGCCAAACTTGAGATATTTTATGAATTTCATTATTAAAATCTTTATAGCTGGGTGGCACTGAAATAATAACAGGAATAAATCCCCCTAAAAGACACCCCCAAAATGCGGAAATGATATCATAGTTTTCCGATAGCTGAAGAATCACTTTATCTTGAGCTTGTAAACCCTGCTTTTGTAATCCGGCTTGTATTTGTTGAGCTTCTTCCCATAATTGTTGATAAGATTGAAAAACTTCTGATCCATTAGATTGAATATAAATAATCCCTTTATTTGAATGATTTTCAGCAGCTTTTTGGAGGATTTCTGCCAAGGTTTTAGGCTGAATTTCAGATTCTTCTAAAAGCTGTCCGTGACTGATTCTAGCTTGAGTGTTAGAAGTGTGAATCCCCAGATGAATCGGGGTTTGAGATTCTTGATTATCATTTTTTTTCTCTGGTTTTAAGGGCAATAAGTCCGATAGATGTAGGGGTAAAATTTTGATTTTTTTGGAAGTCATGACAGCGGCAACTTGATCAATATCTGACAAAGAGCGTAGTTTTTCTTCTGTTTCCTGAACTTGATGATCATCGATAATTTCAATATTCTTTAATGCAGTTTCATCGACATCACCGCTATCGGTTAAGGGTAAACTGGAAATCTGCACATAGATATTAGGTAGAAGATTGTCCGGTAACTGAGACTGTAAATCGGAGGACAATTGTTCAGAATTCCAAGCTCCAGAGGAAACGATATAGGCGACTAATTCATCCTCTCGTACCATAAAATAGCAATCTTCAATTAAGGGATTTGATAAAAAGACTTCTGCTAATTTATGACAATTTAATTGTGGATTTTTCTGTTCTGTCCTCATACCTAAAATCCTCGTTTTTGTGTACATCTTGCCAATTCAATTCTGAATTTCATCACTGTCTGAGCTATCACATAATAGCTCATTCGGGGTACGATAGTCAAGACATTTTCGAGGACGATTGTTAATCAAGTTTACGGCTCTTTCTATTTCCTCTGGCTTAAGGATTTTAAAATTCCTTTTCTTGGGAAAGAATTGTCTTAACAGTCCATTAGTATGCTCGTTTAATCCCCTCTCCCAAGAAATTTTGTAGATGGTTTCTTGACATCCTGACCGCCGTAAAACGGACGGCGATTCCCAAAACTCACAATTTGGGTTTCTGCTTCATAGATGACATGACATCCCAGCAAGACGGCTATTTGCCGTTGAGATAAATTTACCTCTTGACCAAGTTGGTAGAGCAAGTTTCTTTGTTCTATGTTAAGATGTTGAGGGCTTCGTTTTTGGGTCTGATTTGTTGTTGTTAAAGATCAGAATATACCTGATGAGCCTTTCTCTGTCAACTCTTAAGGTTGATGTGTTTCATTTTTGAATTGGCGAAATAAAAAATGACAGAACAAGCTTGGTGGGTACAAAAATGGCTAGAACTACTCGATTCCTATCGCTTTAAAAAACGCTTGGAACGAGCTAGACTTTACGCCAGAGAAGGCAATGTTTTAAGTATTGACTTTGAAGACTCGCAAGTTATTGCCAGAGTACAAGGCAGTGAACCAGAGCCTTATATAGTGGATTTATCCCTAGTCGCTTTTAGTGATGAAGAATGGGACTATATTATTAAGCTTCTCTCCAAAAAGGCCATTTATTCCGCTCAATTGCTCACGGGACAAATGCCCGATCATATCGAGCGTGTTTTTATCGATAGTGGGGTGAATTTATTTCCCTTTTCCCTAGCTGATATTCGCTCTCGTTGTACCTGTCCCGATCAAGCCAACCCCTGCAAACATATAGGAGCAGTATACTATCAATTGGGTGATCGTTTTATTGTCGATCCCTTCCTGCTTTTGCAACTGCGCGGCCGAAGCAAAAGCCAAATTCTGGAAGCTTTACGGGAAAAACGCTCCTATTCCTCTGATAATCAACCTTTAGCAGTCAGTGAACCCCCCACAGTAGTCGAAAAAACTGCCCCCGACAGCACTATCGATCGCTTTTGGCAGTACGATGAGGAGCTAGATCCCTCCCTAGTTGTGATTACGCCGGGGAATGAAAATCAAACCATTCTCGACATTTTAGGCAATTTTCCCCTCGCTGCCCCCGAATCAGATGCCATAGAACAATTTTTAAAACCAATTTACCGGCAAATTCCCCAAGAAGCGATGGCGATTGCTTTACAGTAGGGAATTTGGGGTATATGAGCAGCTCGTTCAAAGTGGTGCAAAAGACAAAAAAGCCAGCCAGATTTGTCCTCGCATCAGGGCGAGGAATTAACCATGGAGAAAATCGCCCCACCACTAACCGCTAAACCGTCTTACTTTTGCCAGTTTTACTGCCTGGGGAAGTAGTTTTTTTAGTGGTGCTAGAAGTAGTTTTCTTAGTAGTGGTTGTCTTGGCAGTGGTTGTCTTGGCCGCTAGGGCGACTAAAGCTTGTTCTAGAGTCAGGGTTTCGGCGGTTTCTCCTTCGGGAATCTTGGCGTTGGTCTTACCGTGTTTGATATAAACTCCGTAGGGTCCCTCGTACAATCCCACCAATTCCCCATCGTCGGGATGTTTACCCAATTCTTTTAAGGGTGGTTTGGTAGAACCACGAGCGCCGCGAGCTTTTTTCGGTTCGGCTAATAAGGCCAAGGCTCGATCGAGAGTTATAGTCAAGACATCATCGCTGGCTTTCAGGGAACGATATTCTTTTTCTTTGCCCTCTTCCTGAACTATATATGGGCCGAAACGCCCTAAACTGGCTTTAATTTTGCCTCCGGTGAGGGGATGGGTTCCCAGCAGTCGCGGCAGTGCTAATAAACCCACCGCTTGTTCGAGGGTGATGTCCTCGGGTTTGACTCCTTTGGGTAAGGAGGCGCGTTTCGGTTTGGGATTGTCATCGCTGATATCTCCTAACTGGACGTAGGGACCGTAACTACCCACCAGCAGATAAATCGGCTCTCCGGTGTCAGGATGAAGACCTAATTTATCCGGACCTTCGGTTTTTTGTCGCAGCAGGGTTTCTACCTGTTCGGGGTTCAGATCCGCCGGGGTTAAATCGGCCGGGATGGAAGCGGTGAGGATTTCATCGCCTCGGGAGACTTCCAGATAGGGTCCGTATTTGCCGATCTTGATGGTTGCCTGTAAATCCTCTAAAATCACCGATTTAGCGGTGCTAGAGTTAATTTGACTCTCGCGCTCTTTGACTTGGCTTTCTAGCCCTTTTTCGCCGCGATAGAAGCGATCGAGATAGGGCAACCACTGAGCGGAACCGGTGGCGATATCGTCGAGGGTTTCCTCCATCTTCGAGGTAAATTTGGGATCTACCAGGTCGGGGAAATGGTTTTCTAATAAACCGACGACGGCGAAGGCGGTGAAGGTGGGAATGAGGGTTTTATTCCGCATTTGGGCATAACCGCGATCGATAATGGTGCCGAGAATGGTGGCGTAGGTGCTGGGTCGCCCGATTCCTTCACTTTCGAGGGTTTTTACGAGGGAGGCTTCGCTATAACGGGCGGGGGGTTGGGTATCGTGGCTAATGGCTTCTAGTTGGCGACAATTGGGGGTGTCACCGACGCTGAGGGGGGGTAGGATTATTTCTTGGTCGTCGATGGCGGCTTCGGGATCGTCGGAACCTTCTACATAGGCGCGGAAAAAGCCAGGGAAGTCGATTCTTTTGCCAGAGGAGCGAAATCCGGCATTTTCTACCTGAATATTGACGGCGATCTGGGTAATACGGGCATCGGCCATCTGTGAGGCGACGGTACGCTTCCAGATTAGGTCGTAGAGGGCGAATTCTAGTCCGCTCAGGCCGGTTTCCCGGGGCAGGCGAAAGCTGCTACCGGCAGGCCGGATGGCTTCGTGGGCCTCCTGTGCGCCTTTGCTTTTGGTGGTGTATTGCCGGGGTTGGGGACTGAGATAATTTTTTCCGTACATTTGTTCTACACAATTGCGGGCGGCGGTGATGGCCTGATCGGAAAGATGGACGGAATCGGTCCGCATATAGGTTATGTAGCCCTGTTCGTAGAGATTTTGGGCGATTCGCATGGTGTCGCGGGCGGATATGCCCAGTTTCCGGTTAGCCTCTTGCTGTAGGGTGGAGGTGGTGAAGGGGGGGGAAGGTTTGCGAGTGGTGGGTTTTTCTTCTGTGTTGCTAACGCGCCAGATTTTGTCTTGGATGCGTTCTTTTAAGGCGGCGGCGGTGGCTTGATCCAAAAGTGTCACCTGGCGACCGGGGAGCAGTCTGCCGGTGTCGGCATCGAAATCGCTGCCATTTGCCACTTTTTGACCGTTTAAGGTGACTAATTTCGACTCGAATTGATTTTTGTCCTTTTCGAGGGTGGCTTTCAGGTCCCAATAATTGGCGGTTTTAAAGGCCCGTCGTTCTCGTTCCCGTTGTACGAGCAGACGTACCGCCACGGATTGCACGCGGCCGGCGGATAACCCTTTGGAGATTTTTTTCCAGAGTAGGGGGGAGAGGGTATAACCGTAGAGGCGATCGAGTATGCGGCGGGTTTCTTGGGCGTGAACTAAATTTTCGTCGATGGAGCGACAATTTTTGAGGGCGGCTTGGATTGCCTCTTTGGTGATTTCGTGAAATACCATCCTTTTGGTGGGTATTTTCGGGTTGAGTACCTGCAAGAGATGCCAACTGATGCTTTCGCCTTCCCGATCTTCGTCGGTGGCGAGGATCAGTTCGCTGGCCCCTTTGAGGGCTTCTTTTAATTCTTTGACGACTTTACTTTTGGTTTTGGGGACGACGTAGAGGGGATCGAAATCGTTCTCCACATCCACGCCTAAATTGGCCCAGGATTTGTCTTTGTGGGCGGGGGGAATTTCTTCGGCGGAGGCGGGCAGATCGCGGATGTGGCCCATGGAGGCTTGGACTCGATAGCCGCTAGGCAGATAATTGCTGATCGTCCGAGCTTTGGTGGGGGATTCGACAATAACCAGGGTTGACATAGGAATTGATCACGAGGGCATGGCCACAGCGACTGTTTTAGTTAGACTGACAATCGTTGTTTGATGATGGGCAAAAGTTACTATTTATCTTGACCGGCTTGATTCGGGTCAAAAGCCACTTACTACGATAATAGAGATTAAAGCTGGTCTTTTGTCACTAACTTCTTAACAAAACTTAATATTTTTCTGGAGCAGGGAGATGGGAGCAGGGAGTGGGGAGATGGGGAGAGGGGAGACCAATTCGTGCGCGTTGCGGGGGGAGATGGGAGCAGGGAGAAGGGAGAAAAAAGCTGACTCGGAGAATACTGACTCCTAACCCAATGTTCGCCAAAGATAAGCAAAAATTATTTATTGACTCCAAAAACTTGAGAATATTTAAATTAACATTCCGCAATATTTACAAATTCTTAAAAATTAATTGAGAAAGATTTTTATTTAACAACGATGTTACAATGGTTACAGCGATTTTACTGAATTTCATAATGGGGTATTCTGTGCTTTTTTAGGCAGCAATGGTTGAAACCCTCACCAAACCTAGAAGGTTATCCTAATTAGGAGGGGTAAATTAGTCAATTTCACCAACAACGATGATCTTTTTTTTGTGTAGTTTTATTGCAAAAAAAAAGTTTTTTTGACAAAAAGCACAAAGTATGATAAGAAACCAACGTATTTCTGGCTGCCAGTAGTTATTGCAGAGTAGGATGGGGAGAAGGGAGAATAAATAAAAATAATCCTCCTGACTGGAAAGAGGGTGTAGGGTGTGGGGTGTGGGGTGTAGGGAAGGAAACCTCTTTCATCTGTGGTGGTGAAAATTTTTTCATCAGGACTGACGCCTGACGACCAACGCCTGACGACCGACTCCTAACCCCACCAACCAACTTTTTGCCGCAAACCCTAGTTATGTCTGATTTACGTCAATATGCTCCGGCAACAGAACGCAATCGTCAGCCGATTTTAGAAGTTCTCAGCCAATTTTTACCGAAGACTGGGAATATCCTAGAAATATCTAGCGGCACGGGTGAACACGCTGTTTTTTTTGCTCCTCGTCTTGCTCCTTGTCGTTGGATTCCCTCGGATTGTAACCCTCTGGCTCTAGATAGTATTCGCAGTTGGTGCGATTATTGTCCTAGTTCTAATCTCGATCGCCCCCTATTTATCGATGTTCATCAGTCAGTTTGGGCGGTAGAGACGGAAAATATCGTTATTAATGCCATTGTTAATATTAATATGATTCATATCGCCCCTTGGTCTGCTTGTTTAGCTTTAATGGCAGGAGCAAGTCGCATTCTCAGACCAGGGGGAATCCTCTATCTTTATGGTCCCTATAAACAACAGGGAAAACATACTTCTCCTAGTAATGAAAGCTTTGATTTTTCTCTCCGTTCTCAAAACTCTGCTTGGGGAGTGAGGAATTTAGAAGATGTGGTGCAAGAAGCCAGCGATCGAGGTTTACAATTGTTAGAAGTAATTCCTATGCCCGCTAATAATCTCTCGGTTTTATTTCAATTGCCTTAACTGATAACTGATAACTGATAACTGATAACTTATTTCCAACCAGCGCGATTCATTACCTGTACCGCTTTGGCTAAATTAGGACCATAATTAGCCACGCTAACTGTATCTTCTTTCCCGCGTCCGAGTTTTGCTAGGAAAGGGTCTAAAGCAACCCCTGGAACGACGGGATATTCTCGATTACCCTTAGCAAAAAAGTTCTGTGCTTCATTGCTAGAAAGATATTCTAAAAATTTAATGGCCGATTCTCGATTGGGGGCGGTTTTAATTAAACCACCACCGCTAATATTAACGTGAGTGCCGCGGCCTGCTTGGTCGGGGAAAATTACGCCTACTTGGTCATAAATTGCCCGTTTAGCGGGGTCTTTTTCTTCGGCATACCCAGCTAAGTAATAGGTGTTAGCTAGGGCTAAATCGGCAATTCCTGCGGCGACAGCTTCGATTTGTGCCTTATCATTGCCCTGGGGTGGACGGGCAAAATTGGCCACTAATCCCCGACACCATTTTTCTGCGGCCGCTTCCCCTTGGATGTCGATTAACCAAGCAGTAAAAGATTGACTATAGATGTTACTGGATGACCGGGTGACGACTTTTCCTTTCCATTTGGGATTGGTTAAGTCTGCATAGGAATCGATTTCTCTGGGGTTAACTCTGTCTTTGTTGTACATGATTACCCGCAAGCGTTTACTAAACCCGAACCAGTGACCTTTGGGGTGACGCAAATGAGCGGGAATTCTTTGGGTAAGAATGCGGGAATTGACGGGGGCAAAAATTCCCTGTTGGTCGGCGCGCCATAATCTCCCTGCATCTACTGTCAGGAGTATATCAGCAGGACTATTGCTGCCTTCGCTTTTGATTCGTTCGATTAATGGGTCTGCTTCCCCTTCGACCAGGTTAATTTTTATTCCCGTTTGTCGGGTGAAGTTGTCATACAATCGTCGGTCGGTGTTGTAGTGACGGGAGGAATAGAGGTTTAATTGTTTAGTTTGGGCGGAAACTTCGTTTATTTTCCCTAATTGACCCACTGCTACCGCTAAGGTGGCTGTTCCCGCACCTAGAAAGACTCTACGAGTTATTTTATCGTTCATTGCTCGATTCTTGGCAAAGTTGTCTTTTCCTATTGTACAGCTATTGAGAATAATTCTTATCTGCGGTAGAAATTACTTGTCTGGCTAGGGCGGTAAATGGGGGAAAATACTGGTAAAATCAGGGGTTTTTGTGTAAATGAGGCTAATAAATCCTCGAATCTATCGCTAGTTAAATTCAATAAGCTTAAGATGTTACCTTAAGCTCGATCGAGGGTATTGTGGAATGAGAGCAACGAGAGTCAAAGATAATGATCAACAGCGATCACCAACAAGCGATCGAGCTAATGTTAGCATCGGGAGACCATAATCAATTATTGTTATTCTGTCAACAAGCACTGGCGGTTCATCCGGAAGTGACTGATTATTATCCCTATCTGGGATTAGCTTATCTGCTGCTAGGGCAGCAAGCAACAGCGCAAGAAATTTGGTTATTTTGGCTATTACAATCAGAGTCCAGTCAGGATTTAATTATGCTCCTCAAAAAAGAGATAATTAGAAATCTCGATTGCTGGCAGTTTGGCCAAGCTAAATTAATCTATCTCCAGGGGCTAGAATTAGAAGAAATAGAAGGGGATGAAGAGATAGAAAATTATGCGCTGACTGCGATAAACTCCTGTCTTCAAGAGGTGCAAGAGGCAATTAATCGGCGAGAATATACTTTAGCTGAGGACTTTTACTTAAGAATTTTATCTTGGCGTGAACAATTAGCTTACATCTGGCACGATTTAGGATACTTATACTATATAATTAACCGACTAACAGAATCTTTTAACTGTTTAGCACGAGCCATAGAATTAGAGGAAAATCAAGCCTTATATCATTATACCATGGCCATGGTGCTAGAAAAACAATCACGTTTAGATACAGCTTTATCAGCTTATCAAAAAGCGATTGATCTCAATGCTAATTTTGTCGATGCTTATAATAAACTGGGCAATTTATTTTATAAATTAGGGCAGCTAGAGTCAGCGGAAAAATTCTATCAGCAGGGGATTAATAACCAGGCGTATTTTTATCCTTTTTATATCAATTTAGGCAATGTCTATTTAGTTAAACAAGCTTGGATAGAGGCAAAAAATGCTTATGAAACTGCCCAAGAACTGGCAGGAGATAGACGAGAAATTAGTCAAAATCTCTCCCTTTGGGAAATACTGCAAGCTGACCAAAAAAGAGCGGATCTTTATTCAGGTGATTATTTTTATCAAAGAAAACTCTATCAATTAGCACTAAACTATTATCAAAAATTATTAGCAATTAAAGTAGAAGATAGCAACTTTTATTTAAATTGCGCCCATTGCCATCTCATTGTCAAAGGAGAAAAACAGGCTTTGGAAGTGTATAAAAAAGGCATTAGCTATCATCCAAAAAATATTGATTTACATTTGCGCCTAATTTGGTTACTACAAAATAATTATCCGATCGAGGTGGCAATTCAAGCCACTAAATCGGCTTTAGAGTATCTTCCCGATCACCTATCTTTGCAGTTAGAATTAATGCGGTTAATGCCGATAGTTTACACAAATCAAGCAGATATTATGCAATATCGATCGAACTACGACAAACAGTTAGATAATATCTTGTCTAATCTTGATTTAACCACTACTCATCAACAACAGGAGGCTTGGAAAAGTATTGGTTTAAGAACTAATTTTTATCTTCAATATCAAGGTAAAAATGATTTAGAACTACAAAAAAAATATGGGGAATTAGTTTATAAAATTACCTCAGCTAACTTTCCTGATTGGGTGAAAAACCTAACCATGCCGACGGGAAAAATTCGCCTTGGCTATATTTCTGCTCACTTGCGTCATCACACGGTAGCGAAACTCTTTCAAGGATGGTTGCAGTGGCGAAATCGAGAACAATTTGAAATTTATTGTTATGGAATAGATATTAATAACACCTTCGATAATTTTACGAGAGAATATCAAGAGCAAAGTGATTATTTTTATCAGTTTGATAATTTAGTTAATATGGAAATAATTGCCCAACATATTTTAGATAATCAGTTACATATTCTGGTTTATTTAGATATTGGTATGGATGCTCGTACTACTCAACTAGCAGGATTGCGTTTAGCTCCAGTACAATGTGTAACTTGGGGCCATCCCATCACCTCAGGATTACCAACCATTGATTATTTTATCTCCAGTGAATTAATGGAACCCGCAGAGGGAGATAATCACTACAGTGAAAAATTAATTCGCTTACCCAATTTAGGTATTGCCTATGCCAAACCTTCCCTTCCTCCCCAGAGAAAAACTCGTTTAGAGATGGGATTAACCGAGGATAAAATCATCTATTTAAACTGTCAGAGTTTATTTAAATATCTGCCAGAAAATGACGATATTTTCCCGAGAATTGCCCAACAAGTTCCCAACAGCCAATTTATTTTTATCTGCCATCGTAGCGAATTTGTGACCCATTGCTTTCAGTCGAGATTAAGTCAAGCTTTTAATAAGTATGGACTCAATTGGCAAGATTACAGGGTAATGATGCCACAATTAGAACAAGATGATTATTTTCGGCTTAACTTACTAGCAGACATCTATTTAGATAACTTAAGTTGGTCGGGAGGAAATACCACCCTCGAAGCAATTGCCTGTCAGCTTCCAGTTGTTACCTGTCCCGGGGAATTTATGCGCGGACGACATTCCTATGCTATCTTGAAAAAATTAGGCATAACCGAGACAATTGCTACGGATAAAAATCACTATATTGAAATTGCTATCCGTTTAGGTTTAGATAATCAATGGCGACAAACAATCAAAGATTATACTAAAGTGAATATCGATAGAGTATTTAACGATCAAACCTGTGTAAAAAGTCTAGAAAAATTTTATCAATCTGTAGCAGGAGAGGATAGATAAAACTTTAGGGATACATAGGGTTTGCGGCAAAAAGTTTGTTGGGGTGTGGGGTATGGGGAAGAAAACCAGATAAAGTTGATTTTGTCAAGGATTTAAGATGCTCTTACCCTGGGTTTAATCCTCTTTACCAAAAATGATAAGGATTAGCAAAATAAAAATCTGCTCCTAGTTTCTGACTCAACTCTTGATGTCCACAAAATTCTTTGGCCTGGTCACAAAGGTCGGTTTTTCTTTTGTCAGGGGGAATCTCTTGGAAAAGTTTTTCGGTGACAAGGGTTGATTTCCGATGCGCTCCGCTTCGACTCTTTCTTTTTCCTCGTCTGGCCCTATAGGTATTCTTGATGCTCTCCACAGTCTCGATAGTTGACGATTGGCCACCTTGCCAAGAATTAGTGATAAAATTACCATATAAACAGTAATTTTTACCCCAAGCATAATCCCTCACCCCCAATAAAATTATGATGCACGGTTTTATTCCCCCACATCGTTATTTTCCCTATCTTACTTGGACTGATATAGATTCAATGCCAAATAAGGAAAATGTGGTAATTATTCAACCCATCGGTGCGATCGAACAACACGGACCCCATCTACCTATTGCCGTCGATGCTGCCATTAGTTTAGGGGTTTTAGGCAAAGCTTTCGAGAAATTAGATAGAAACATCGCCGCTTTCGCTTTACCCTGTCTCTACTACGGAAAATCTAACGAACATTGGTCTTTTCCCGGTACGATTACCCTCTCGGCAGCAACCTTATTAACGCTTATTCAAGAGATAGCTGAAAGTCTCTATCGTTCGGGTTTTCGCAAGTTAGTATTAATGAACTCCCACGGCGGACAACCGCAAGTTATGGAAATTGCCGCTAGGGATATTCATCAACAATATCCCGATTTTTTAGTATTTCCTTTTTTCACTTGGCGAGTTCCCCACAATGCGGCTGAATTATTCTCGGAATATGAATTAGAATACGGTATTCATGCAGGAGATGTGGAAACTAGCATGATGTTATCATTGCTGCCAGAACAGGTAAAAATTGAGCGCGCCGTCCGAGAATATCCCCAAGGTTTGCCAGAAAATAGTTTGTTAACTATGGAGGGAAAATTACCCTTTGCTTGGTTAACTAAGGAATTAACTAAAAGTGGAGTGATGGGAGATGCTACTAATGCAAGTAAAGAAAAAGGCGATCGATTATTAGAATCTGTTGCTAATGGTTGGGTACAGGTGATCGCTGATGTTTATCAATTCCGTCAACCGAAGTTATATTAATAGAAGATTAATTATAGTTGTTAATAAGCTGTACTGCATTTAACCTGCCTATTGGTAATTTTAGTACAAAGGATAAAACTCCATCTCCCTTCTCCTTTGATTCAGTAATTTGCTCACCATCTTCCCTTAACATAAATAGAGGAAATTTTAACCAGATAAGAGTATTTTTTTCCATAATCATTAATTTCAATCATGAGTTTTATCCCTGAGGTTGTATAATTTTTGTCAACGGTAACAAAAAGAAAAGAAACGACATTTTTTACCATATTTTTTCTGGGGGATAAGAATCGAAAACAGAATCAACGACTAGGATAATTAGGGGCTGCTGAATAAATCTAAAAACCTTGTTGGATAAGGCTTTTAGACTTTTTTTCCTCAAAAAGTGCCGACCATTGGAGGGATCGGGGGTAAAATTCCTGGACTTTTTCCCTGAAAATTAGGTAACTGACTACCCCAAAATCGGTAAAACCCTACACCCCCCCGATGTCGGGGGGGTAGGGGGGGTCACACCCTGCCCCCACGAAAAACTTTTTGCCGCAAACCCTAGCTAAATCGGACAGCAAGCTAACTCAGCAATTGAAGCGAAAATGCTGCCATTCTCTAGGATGCCATTCCGGGTTAATCTGGGTTTCGGACGCAATTTTTCGATGACTAAATTTTAAGAGGCAGTATGGAACGCACTTTCTTAATGATTAAACCCGACGGTGTGCAGCGCAATCTGGTGGGGGAAATTATTCAACGCTTTGAAACTAAAGGTTTTACGCTGGTTGGGTTGAAAATGATGCAGGTTTCTAGCGAATTAGCGGAAAAACACTACGCTGTTCATAAGGAAAGACCCTTTTTCCGTTCGTTAGTCGATTTTATTACCTCCTCCCCCGTGGTGGCCATGGTTTGGGAAGGAGAAGGAGTAATTGCCTCCGCTAGAAAAATTATTGGCGCCACTAATCCCCTCAATGCTGAACCTGGTACGATTCGCGGTGATTTTGGCATTAGTGTCGGACGCAATCTTATCCATGGGTCCGATGGTCCATATACCGCCAGAGATGAAGTTAGTCTCTGGTTTAGCGATGCAGAATTGGCTGATTGGACTCCCGCCATCACTCCCTGGGTGGTAGAATAAACCCCTTTGAGGCAGTCAGGAGCCGGTCGTCAGGAGACAGGAGACAGGAGATTGCTTTTATTTATTCTCCCTTCTCCCCTCTCCCTTCTCCCCATTTCCCCAACCCCCTAATATTCGGAAATTATGACCGTAGAATCCAGCTTACAACAGTTAAAAAGAGCTTCATCGGGACGATTACCCAGCAGTTACGGGGTCTATTTTAAGAATACCCTTGTGGCCCTCTGTCATGCTCTTGAAGATCATATCTTGCAAACTAGCAGCCCAGATAGTACAAATAAACCACTGGTCTTAGTCACCTTTCAACAGGGAAAATGGTATTTACAGGAAGCTGAGCGCTATTTAGATATCGCTCGCTCTTCTCGTCATATTGCGATCGCCGCCTTGGCCGATAGTGGTTTTTCTGAGCATAAAACCGGCAGTTTAGAGAATGTTTCGCTAGTGAACTTAGATAATAGCGATAGTTTGGTTAATGAGTGGAATTTAATCATTCTTTCCCCCGATTACGCCTCCATGGTACTCTGTCATGAGTTATCCCCGGAAGAATACCGGTCCGATAGTCAACCCCAAATAGACACGGAGCGAAAATTCTACGGTTTATGGACATTCGATCGCGATTTAGTCGAAAAAGCCGCTAGGATCTTAATTGAGCGTCTGCATCGCTATAATCCCACTCTAGCGGCCGACTTAAGCAGACAACAAGAGGAAATTAGTCAAAATATTAATCCCATTCCCACGGATTTAACGGGAGTAGTCTCTCGCATTGTCACCTATCTGCAAACCAGTCAACAGCAGTTAGTCACCGTCAGCAGACAAACGCGAGAATTAAGCGACTTAGAAGGACAAGCATCCCGTTTAAATAAAAATTTGGCCGCTAATAAACTGCAAGCTTTTCTAAGAATGGCTCAAAAGGTCGATGAAAGAGATATTGATAATCCCCTTGCTTCCCTACAGGTGGCTGCTTTAGCGGAAATGTTGGGACAATTGCTCGATTTACCCACCCTGAGATTACGACGCTTACGATTAGCCGGTTTATTATACCGCATCGGTCTAGCGGAGGCTCCGATCGAAGTTTTTAGACAGCGTGCCAGTCAGTTAGAGGGAGCAAATGCGTTATTTTGGCGGGATCGATCGGTGTTAGGCGCACAATTACTCGCAACTATGCCCGAATTAGCCCCAATTCAACAGATTATTTACCATGAGTTTGAATACTGGGATGGTAGCGGGGTTCCCAACGGCTTAAAAGGGGAAGAAATCAGCCTAGAGTCGCGAATTTTAGGATTATCCGCCTATTTTCAGGAATTAACTCAACCGCGAGGCGACCGACTAGCTCTAGATTTAGGAGAGGCCCTAGAGCGCTGTCAAAATTATAGCGGGATTCGTTTTGATCCCGCTTTGGTAGAAAAATTAAGTTCGGTAATTCGTCTGTGCGAAATGGGATGGATGCAATTACCCGATCGCCCTAGTCAAGTCCCCGCCGTCTGGTTAGAATCAGTTTAGGATTAGACTCCGATTAAACTCTGCATCGCACGTCCCATATTAGCCGGTTTAAAAGCTGCCATGGCCGCGGTCGGTTCATAGCCGCAATGTACCATACAATCGGCACATTGAGGATTGCCACTGGCCCGACCGTAGTTATCCCAATTGGTTTCTTCTAAAAGTTCCCGAAAGCTTTTGTAATGTCCTTCGTTGAGCAGATAACAGGGTTTTTGCCATCCTAAAAGACTATAGCTAGGACTACCCCAAGGAGTGCATTCGTAGTCTTGTTCACCGATGAGAAAATCGAGAAAGAGAGGATTATGGTTAAAATTCCACTTTTTCTGACCTGATTTCCAGGGTGAGAGAATTTCTCGGAATAAAGCTCTGGTTTGCTCCCGTTTTAAGAAACTATCTTGATCCGGGGCCCACTCATAACTATAACCGGGGGAAATCATCATACCATCGATGCCCAAAGTAGCGAGAAAATCGAAAAATTCCTGCATTTCTTGCGGTTCTGTGCCTTCAAAAACCGTGGTATTAGTAGTAACCCGAAAACCTCTCGCTTTCGCTGCTTTAATCCCTTGTACTGCCTTATCGAATACTCCCTCTCGATCCACACAGCGATCGTGATGTGCTTTTAAACCGTCCAGATGGACACTAAAGGTAAGATAGGGTGACGGAGTAAATTTATCCAGGCTTTTCTCCAATAACAGAGCATTGGTACAGAGATAGACGAATTTTTTTCTGTCCACTAACCCCTTGACAATTTCATCGATTTGTGGATGTAAGAGTGGCTCGCCCCCGGGGATGGAAACCACGGGAACCCCGCATTCTTCCACCGCTGCGAAACATTCTGCCGGGGTGAGATGATTACGGAGAATTTCCGGGGGATGTTGAATCTTACCGCAGCCAGTACAGGCTAAATTACAGCGAAATAGGGGTTCTAGCATTAAAACTAAGGGAAAACGCTTTTTTCCTGCTAGACGCTGTTTCAAGATATAGGAAGCAACCACTAAAGCTTGTTGCAGTTGGACAGCCATTTGCTCACACCAAAAGGATTCTAAGTCATTATAGACTGTTAACAGGACATCAAGGCATAGAACCCTAGAAAATGGCAAAATAAATAAAAGCTGAGGGCTTTTTTGGCTGTTTACTTGATTATCGGATAGATTAAACCCCTTGCCTGATTAAATCCTATCAGTTATCTGTCTTTTTAGCTAAGTAGGTAAGATGAACGTAGGTTGGGTTGAAGCATGAAACCCAACGCCCGATCATGTTACGCTACCGCTAACCTATCCTACAAATAATTGTGCCTCCCTACTTATCAGCTTTTATTTATCCGATTAATTAGCCATTATCACCTTGATCTAGCTGATGGCTTCAAGACTACTGACTCCTAACCTTAACGACAATTTTTGATTTTTACCAGAGGTCTATTATGAGTTCTTTAGGCGATCGCTTTAAGAAATTTGCGGGTAAAACTCGCTATGTGGTCTGTCGCTTATTTTTGCATCTCTACGGCCAAGAAGTCGCACCCCTGATCGGTATTCTTAATCGTACTGGCCGAGAGGCGATCGATTCCGAAGGCGATTTAGAGGTCATGGGAGAGGGTTTAGTAGAAATTTGTCAAAATCTGCTGCAGATGAACCTCTATTGGTTTTCTGTGGCTAATGAGGGCGATATTTTTTGGAGTGAGGGGGAAGCGGGAGACTACGTTAACGAACTGTTTACCGATTCCGCAGCCAGATACCTAAGTGAATCGGTGTCTTCACAGTTGGGGGAAAAGGAACCCTTAACTTTACCCGTCACCGATAACTTAGTTGTTATGATCACAATAGCCTTCGAGGGTGAGAGTGCTGCCTTAGAAACTAGCCTAGCCGATCGAGAGGCCCTGGAAGATGGTTTAAAATCAATAATTAACCTTCACTACCAAGGTCGGCTGCGTGCGATTCAGGTACATTTTTCTCCTGCTCAATTGGGAGATGAATTGACCAATGAGCAACTATTACTCAATTTCCCCGAATTACTGCCTTTATAGTCTTAATTTTGCCATTATGCTGCGCCAAGTAACGACAATCCTTTTAATTCTTACCCTTTGTTGCACAACGGTGGCCTGTGGTTCCTCGTCAAATCAAACTCAGTCACCGTCAGCTAATAACAGTAGTGTAAGACAAGAATCCAATCAGGTTAGTAGCGGTCGCTACGAGGTGCAACAAGCTACCTACGATGACGGAGATGGCACTTATACCTTAATGCTGTTAAACACCCCTGCGGGGACTTCTCCCCTCTTTCGCACCACTAACCTGCAAATGGCTAGATTAACCGAGGAGGACATTGCTAAAGGGGAAAAAACCGCGGTAGAAATCAACGGTGATCAGGCTACCCTGTACATGACCGAAGATTTTAAAATCGAGTATGTCCATAATGTCACGGAAGTGCGGAACAATCCCCAAACCGGACAACAGGAAACCGTGGTGATTCGACAAGAATCGAGTTTTTGGAGTCCTTTTTTCGGTGCTGTTGCTGGTCAAGCTTTGGGTAGTTTGCTCTTTCGTCCTCAATATTACGTTCCTCCCCTCTATACTCCGGGGGGTGTGATGACCGGTTTTGGTGGTTACGGTTCCACCTATAATCAGGCAGTGGATCAATACCGGACTAAACATAATAGTCCACCTCCGGCAGTCAAAAACCGGCAAACTCTCCGTTCTACTGGCAATTTACGTCGTTATCCCAGTAATACTACCTCTAGTCCCAATCGCAGCACCACCACCACCACAAAACCCAGTGGTTCCGGTTATGGTTCCAGTACCCTGAAGAATTCGGGTAAATCTGATAATGTCAAACGTTCATCTAGTTTCGGTTCCTCCGGTTCCCGACGTACCCCTAGTCGCAGTGGTTTCGGCAGCAGCAGACGCGGCCGACGTTAGGAGGATTTGACTGGAGTGGTGGAAGATTAATCCTGTCTTCCCCACCTCAGACATTGGAGATGACAACTACTTAGTAGCAACCATTTTGCGAATTTCCGAATAGAAAACCGTCTGGCGATCGCCATTGTCCGACTGGATAATACTGGTACGCAATCTCAGATTAGGACTAGCAAACCAGATTCTTTCTTCGATACGATGGTGATTATCCTCGATGGTTAAAGTTAAAGCTTGATCGCTTCTGAGATGATATTCTCCCAGTGCTGCCGATTTACCGTCCGATGTGATTAATTTTCCTTGCCAAGGATTCTCTGAGGGTAGCCAAACTAAATAGCTAGAACCGATTTTTTTCGGTTGTCCATAGTCCACGGAATTATCCCAAGTCGCTTTCCATCCCCCTAGACTGGTCTGGGACTGACAGTTATTTTCTAAACATAATTGCACCACATCGGCAGCATCGGCAGCCAGCAAATCGATGGTGATTTCTGCTTTATTATTGGCAACTTTTTGGGCAGCTAATTGATAACTGGTGCGCTGAGAAAACCATTTACCCGCACAGAGATTAATAAATTCTTGAATGTCCATGAATGGCTGTAGGCAAAGATCGATCGCTCTGAAAGAATAGATTATTTATTCTATCCTATCCCTAGACCTTGGCCAATTTTTGCAAGGATAAACGGGCAGCTTCGCGCACTTGTGGATGTTCGTCCTTGACCAAAAATTTTAAGGCTGCGATCGTTTTTTCCGCCGGAAGATGGCCTAAAGCTTCCGCTAATCGCTGCCGGATTAACCAGTCATCGGAGTTAACAAAGGTTAAAAGCTTCTCGACGGTTTCCACTGCTTTGATTTCCCCAAGAGCGGCAATAGCGGCCTGTTGAATAACCGCTTCGTTACTATCGAGAGCCGATAATAACACCTGTTTAGCCCGAATATCGCGCAAATTGCCCAAAGCGACGGCAGCACTGAAGCGGACTAACCATTGCGTGTCTTCGTAAAAAGCCCGTTGTAGGGGTTCAAAAGCGCGAATATCTTCTAAATAACCTAAGGCCCCCGCAGCATCGGCGCGAATGCCATAATCGGCATCATTGGCTAACAAATCCACCAGGATAGGAAAGCATTCCTCGGTTTGTTTGACTCCCAAAGCAAAGACAGCCATCGATCGCACTGGCAGCATTTCATCATAAAGGACTTTTTTGATCAAGGGTACAGCTTCCTCTGGGGTCACTTCTCGCAGGGATGCCAAGGCCAGCAGACGGTCTTTAGAGTTGCTACTTTCTAACTGGAGGGCAATGTTTTCTATATCAGGCTTACTCATTTTTGTCAATCACTTGTAATATTTCTTTAATTATAACGCAATTCTTGGCAATTCAGAAACGAGAGCGGGGAAAGGATTTCTTAAGGATTGAGGCGAGATTTTACCCCGTCAGGAGAACTATAATTTAAGTATGGTAATACGATAAATGCTAGGCTTTCTGATAAATTCAGCGGGCGTTGGGTTTCATGCTTCAACCCAACCTACGTTCATCTGATAGATTCAGGAAAAAAATATAAAGCCCCACTCCCCTTCAGGTCAGCGAGGTTGAGATTAAAAAAAACAGATAGCCTAGGGCTAATTAGCTTGTCTAGCCGCAACTGCCACACCTAGACAAGCAGGGGGTGTTATGGTGAAACATCAAGTTTTTAATACTGGTTCTTTGACTCTAGACACGGAAAAAGAGCAGCTCTTTGTGTCCGTGACTCCAGACTATCAAAAAGGCCCCGGCATTCAACGGGATGGTATAACTCCCCCCAGAATGCAGGATCCTCATGCAGTGACGGATATAATGTATAATCGACTTCGTCGCAATGCTGTTCCTGGCCTAGACTCTACGACCAATGCTTACGAGCAGAGAGCGGGTACTTGGACACTTTATCATCATCTCAAAGAATTCTGCGATCAGCGAGGACAGGATTGGCTCATTATTGGCGCCCAAGGTTGTGGGGATCTAACGATGAATCCGTGGCATCTTGCCTATCTTGGCCCTAATTACTACATAAAATCCTTGCAAAATCAATTATGTGGGATGTTTCTCCCCGGAGGCTATCAAGAACCGATCGATCGTCGCATCTATCGGTGTTTGGTCAAATGGTGTGATGATATGGCTACACACCTCGGCCATCGTTATGAATTTTTGGATTTAAAATTTATGGCTGGAGGCGCAAATATAATACAGATTAACGATCCGAAGGTGGCTCGCAAATATGATGCTTTTTTAAGAACGCTACCGGGATACGATGCTAATTTACAGAATATCGCCCCATTTTTAGAGTTTGCCCTAGCGGGAAAAACTATTATTCAACAAGGTGATGTGGTTCCCCTATTTACTGCTATCGATCGATTCCAAGATGTACGCCATATTTTTTGGCTGCCTTATCAAATTATCTGTGATGGTAATTTTATGGGGCAGGTTATTAATACAATTAACTTAGGAGAATATCAACTCTACGGCGATTTGAATGCCCGACGCGCCGCTTTAAACGGACCGATTATCGTAGAAACTCAGTTGAATCCTCCTGGCGGTTTTCTGCAGATCGATCTGGCCGCTCCTGCTGTCGCAAACGAGTTGATGCGAAACAACTTTAGACCGGTTGGTGTTTCTCCGCGCCGGGCAGGAGAATATTTTCCTTACCCCGGAGGAGATACGGTAGAAATTTACTTTCCCAAGAGCATCTATCCTTTCGGAATTTTGGGAATGCACGGTCAAAGAATTATCTGTTTTGCTTCCTCGGGATTATCGGCAAAAATCGGCAATACCCTAGAAGGGATTACCCTAATTATGAGCGATGGATTCAGTGCGGAAGAAGCGATGGTTTTAGATGAAGGATTTGACGTTTTTCAAATGATCAATCCCATGAAAGATGATCATGCTTTCACTTATACCAACGATGATTTATTGGATAGAGTGTTAGCTTTTACCTACGATCAAATGCTTCTAGATACGGCTGCAAGCACTAGAAATCCGGTGAATGGTCCCGCACTAGGTGGAAACATGAGACAATGGCCTCTCAATCAAAATTTATTGGAGCAAGTGGCAAATAATTATCGGGTAGGAGGGTTAGCTGGTCTAGATTATACAGATATCTTTCCGGTCAGGTTAAGTCGCTCGCAAATCAGAAGTATTTTGATTGTTGCTGTCCGAAAAAATCATCAATAGGGAGATTCAACCCGGTGCATCTTGATTTTGTAGAAATACCTAGGGTTTGAACAAGCCAATTGGCACTCGCACTCTCGGCACCGTTCCGCTTACCTTATTCGCTAAAAAGCAGGCTCTTCGGTTTGTCTTATGCAATCGACGGGGGTTATAAGGAATGGAACCCTTATATAGAAAGGCATTTGGCGATTTTTGTCAATTGTTTTTTATCTAAAGCGAACTAATCAATTAAGTCTCTTGCCAGATAAGGATTTAGTCGATTTATGCCCCCCTATCGAACCATACCAAGTAACGAAGAGCCAAAAAGCATACAGGATAAAGGTAACAGCAATTTTAAAACCCTTCCCTTAAAAAATTAAGCAAACAAAGAGTTATTACCCTTTGCCGTCCTCAGCAATACTGATGACCCCGAACAGGTGTTAAGTCAGGTGTCCCGTTCTCTAGAAACTATCTCCAAAAAACAGGTGCAAAGCAATCTCGCTGCCGCTACCAGTATTCTCGCCGGGTTAGTATTAAATCGAGAGACGATTAAAAAAATCCTTCGGAGTGAGATTATGAGAGAATCCGTCATCTATCAAGATATTTTAGAGAAAGACAGAGAGGAAGGAGCATTAACCGCTAAATTAAACTCTATTCCCCGTTTATTTGCCTTAAAATTGAGTGTAGAACAAATTGCCCAAGCTTTAGACTTAGAAATGGAACAAGTACCACAAGTCATTGAGGGACAAAATTGAG
>NZ_JADBVM010000083.1:0-11715 GCF_020244875.1 Microcystis sp. M44BS1 | reverse complement strand
TAAACTACTTTTGACTTCCACTACTAGCACATGATTTTCATTAGTTACTAACACATCAATTTCTAGGGTTTTACCGTCGAGACGTTTTCTGACTCTTTGACTAACTTGATGTACGGGAATCTGACGATTTAAAAATAAAGTCTCACAAGCGGGGGCTACCATATTTTCGACAAAACGTCCCCATTTACCGCCAAGATTACCAATTTCTTGACTGAGTCTGGTAATTTGGCGATCGGTTTTTAAAGATTGTTCTTTGAGAACACGCTCAGTTTCTTGAAAGCGTCGCTCGGTTTCTAAAGATTGTTCCTTGAGAACACGCTCGGTTTCTTGAAAGCGTCGCTCGGTTTCTAAAGATTGTTCTTTGAGAACACGCTCGGTTTCTTGAAAGCGTCGCTCCGTTTCTTGAAAGCATCTTTCTGTCTCTTTTTGAGCTTCTACTAATTCGGCTAATAATCTCCAAACGTCATCGGCGGTGGTGGTCATACTTTTTCCTCTGAATTAACTTGGCACTAACCCGATTATATCTTGTTTGAAGGATAGAGCCTGATGGCAGATAATGAAATAGTAGCGATTTTTTTTAATATGGCGGATCGCAATTGTCAGTCGAAATGGCTATCGATCATAGGAATTGGTGAAGATGGCTTAGAAGGGTTAAGTTCAGTGGGGCGAAGTCTGCTTTCTTTCGCATCAGTTATTGTCGGTGGTGAACGTCATCTGGCAATGTTACCCCCAGAGGATCAACGGCAAAAACTGCTCTGGACTTCTCCTATTCAAGACTCCATTAACGAGATTATCCGCCTTCGTGGTCAATCCGTCTGTGTTTTGGCCAGTGGTGATCCCATGTGCTACGGAATTGGTGTCACCCTCACCCGCCAGATTCCCCTGGAGGAAATGACGATTATTCCCTCTCCTTCTAGCTTTAGTCTTGCCTGTAGTCGTTTGGGTTGGTCCCTGAGTGAAGTGGAAACTTTGAGTTTGTGCGGTCGGCCCCCGGCTTGGTTGAATGGGGTGCTGTATCCCGGCGCCAAACTGCTGGTACTGAGCGCCGATGCTCAGACTCCGGCGATCGCTGCTCGGCTGCTCAGGGAGGGAGGTTTTGGCGAGAGTTCCATCACGGTTTTAGAACATCTAGGGGGAACCCTGGAACGCCACATTCAAGGCATCGCCAACGATTGGCAGTTTACAGATCTGGCGGATTTAAATGTCATTGCCATTAGCTGCATCTCCTCCCATCCCCCCACCTGGGTGCCGCGCCTTCCCGGACTGCCGGATTCTGCCTACCATCATGACGGACAGTTGACAAAAAGAGAAGTTCGTGCTATCACGCTGAGTAGATTGGCTCCCTTACCCGGACAATTGCTCTGGGATGTGGGGGCGGGTTGTGGTTCCATTGCCATTGAGTGGCTGCGGAGCGATCGCCGTTGTCAGGGGATTGCGATCGAACATCATCCCACCAGATTACAATACATTGCCGATAATGCCGCCGCCCTGGGAACGCCCCACCTGCAAATCGTCGCCGGAATCGCACCGAGCGCCCTGGAAGATTTACCGCAACCGGACGCTATTTTTATTGGTGGCGGTATCACCACACCCCACCTATTGGAAACCTGTTGGTTAGCCCTGCGCCCCGGGGGTCGTCTTGTTGCCAACACTGTTACAATTGAAAGCGAATTAGTCCTCTTGCAATGGCATAGTAAATTAGGAGGGGAACTGCTGCGGATTGGCATTGAAAAAGCCGAACCAGTCGGCAAGTTTTTAGGTTGGAAAGCCATGGCCCCCGTAACCCAGTGGACTGTTCTGAAACCGAGATTGTAAATCCTTGATTTTCTCCTTGATCCCTCTTGCAAAAGTTGTAGATAGAACTTTTTTCGCTATTCTTTTCCTTTCTAATTAGTTAGGTGTTAAAAATTGTCAGATCCCCCTTAATAAGGATGGATCAAAGCCCCCCTTATCAGGGGGAGTGGCGGGGATCAAAGCCCCTTAATAAGGATGGATCAAAGCCCTTAGAGGATCAAGAAGGATTAGGAGGATCAAAGCCCCCCTTATCAAGGGGGGTTGGGGGGATCAAACTTCCAATTACTCCACAAACTCCCTCAAAATTACTCAAAACTTCTTGATTAGTAAAGCGGATTACTGTTAATCCATAACCTGATAAAATTTGGGTTCTTTCTAAGTCATAGTTCTGAGCATCTTCCCTATTATGACTATCACCATCAATTTCAATCACTAATTTTAATTCGGGGCAATAAAAGTCAACAATAAATTGATCAATCGGTCTTTGACGATGAACTCTATATTGAAAATTTTTTAAGTATTCATACCAAAGTTTTCTTTCAGCTTTGGTCATATTTTTACGGAGTTCTTTGGCTCGTTCTACGAGTTTGGGATTGTAGGGTAGATGATGATGATTGGTTAATTGCATAGGTTTGATCCCCCCAACCCCCCTTGATAAGGGGGGCTTTTTACTGGTTTAAGATGATTGGTTAATTGCATAGGTTTGATCCCCCCAACCCCCCTTGATAAGGGGGGCTTTTTACTGGTTTAAGATGTCTAAATCTGTAATATATTACAGGTTACAAGTCTCTGGGCGAGAAAAGAGACTTTCCGACCATCGGAAATTGAACCAACCGACCTATACCGCCGACCATCGTCGGACCAACCGACCTCAATCGAAGCAACCGACACACGACGATAATAAAATCGGACTGCCGGTAGGTGTGCCTGTTTACTGCTATTTAATACAAAAGTTAGCTCATCATAGCTCAACAAGTCTCCGCCCCTGCGCCAACCCACCTCGTCAGCGAATTTTTTATACACATCATAATCGTATTCCCCTGGGACACCACCGCAATCCAGCCAGACTTTTTTCTGCACAGAAAAGCCAAATTTGCCGCGGCTATTATCTACCCAGAGCTTATCAATCGTGCGTAACTCTTCACAGGGAAAGTTGTTAATGCTTTCTTCATCTAGCCAGCCTTCATCTTCCCTTTTAGCAATTAACAACATTAAGCGCATCGTTTCCTCATCGGCTTCGCGCCATTGCCCATTTTTCAGATAGGTTTCTAGTTGAGTAAAGAGAGAAGTCTGTCGTTTTTGTTCTAAAAGTTCCAATCTGCGACGTTTTTTAACAGGTAATTCCCAATAACATCGCTCCGCTAATCCCTGAGCTTTAGGATTAGATTGATTATAAAAATAGACAATAAAATCAGTCGGATTAGTCAATAAAGTGGCATACATAATGCAAGCCTCGTACCAGAGATTTTGCTCCCAATTTTCCTTGAGTAAATTTTCTTGCTTTAACCGTTTAACTTCCAAAGCAATTAAATAGGACTGAAAAAGATTATGGGCAAACTCATAGTATTCATCCTTTTTCAAAATTAACTCACTCACATGAATTAACCGCTCTACAAAATCCTTAGCCGAGGTGCTTTCAGGATAACCCAATTCCTGAATAAAACCTTGCATCTGACTTAGTAATTCTGAATATTCAATCGTGGTTGTATTTCCCATTTTCAGGGCTAACTGTTGCAATACCCGTTGACGATGATTTTCCTCATTATTATCTAAAATCATATCAATGCCCCTAGCTTGAGGGCGAGTGATCAATTGCAGATCAAAAATTCGGCGAAATAAATCCACTCGTTGCTGAGGTAATTTTTGTCCCGAGCCAAAGTTTGCCCGATGTAACTGTACTATCATATTTAGATTTAAGGGATTTCTCGCCAAGGCTAATAGAGTAGAACTTTCCCCGGAATTATCGAGAGCAAATAACTGATTAATTAAATTCTTTGCTTTATTGTCGGCAGCTTCTTGTTTAGCTTTTAAACTTCTGCTAACTCTGGTTTCCTGCTCTTGCCAGAAATACCATTTATACACAAAATCCCGAATATTTTGATCGGTAAATTCATTAATAAACACCTTTTGCCGAGGTTTATGCTCAGAGCTAAACGCTTGATAGCCTTTGGGACGAGAGGTTAAAATAAAATAGTTTTGGCGAAAATCATGCCACTGTTTGCCAATCCATTGACTGACTTTTTCGGCATATTCGGGTTTAATTTCATCAAAACCATCAAACATCACTAACATTTGCTGACGGGTTAAATGACTTTTAGCCCAGTTCTCAGGTAAATCTAATTCTTGAGAAATATCTTGTTTAAGATGTCGCTCAATTAAGGTCGGTAAATCCAATCCTTCTGTGGTGGTAATCACTTCCTGCCATCTCCGTAAACGTAAAAAGACAGGAATTAAAAAAGGTGCATTTTGTTTCGGTTGTTTTAGAGCGTAGTTATAGGCTAAATGACGCAATAAAGTCGTTTTTCCTCGGCCACCAGGAGCAAGAATTAACAACCGTAAATTTGTCCTCTTTTTAGCCCGTCGCAATAAATCCCAAATATCATCCCCCGTACCTTTAGATTCTTCTTCTGAGCGCAGTTCTAATTGACTCAGGTCCAAATTAATAAAAATTTCTTCTAGTTCTGGGGTAGAAAAACCAAAGATTGCATCTTCAATCCCTTCAATATCATCATAACGACAATCTGAATCCCGTAATTTAATTAAATATTTCCCGTCAGGATTAGCTAATTGCCAACGTATTTTTTCCAGTCCTTTGTCTAGCCAAACAAAAAAGCTTAAAGCTGTACCTTTACCATGATTTTTACCTTTGGTTCTTGCTATTTCTAAAAACCCTTGACTCCAGGCTGATCCGTAGGTAAAAAAGCCCGTGACGATAAAAGTGACTCCCCCGACAATAATCGCCTTAACCGTGTCATGTTGACTAAGCCAAGTTAAGCCGCCTGTAATGCTACCCCCGATAATTGGAAGGGAAGGAGCGGAGGTTCGGAGTTGATGGGCAGCAAAAGCAGTGATTTTTCCCGTCCAAACTTGAGCCTGTTCCTTTTCCTGGTCAAAATCTGATTCTTTTTTCTCTTCAGATTCGGATTCTTCCGGCTTTGCGGTTTTATCGTCCATAAACCCCCTTTGATCAACCTCCTCTAATTATATTAGACCCCTTGGGAGTGGTGTTATTGGCTTATAAGTAGGTAGGCGTTAAAAATTATCAGACACCCCCCTTATCAAGGGGGGATTAAGGGGGGATCGGCACCCCCCTTATCAAGGGGGGATTAAGGGGGGATCGAACCGGAAATGTTGCTTTTTTATCCCGATGGACAAGCTTTCACTAGCTATAATCAGGAAAAACAACGATCGGAACGATTAGCCAATAAACTGCGGGAATTAGGCCTTAATCCTGACGAAATCTAAGTTTATCTCTTAATCGCAGTTTAAAGTTAATCTTTGTTAAGAGACAACTAAAAAATAGCCATAGTGGGCTATAGGTATTTTCAGTATGATGAAGTTAGTTGGCTTAGTACAAAAAAAGGTGGGACTTGCCCACCTTTATCACTAAACTATTGTCCTTTCTCCACTGCTGCCACCATCAATAAAGTTTTGAGGACAGAATCAGGATTAAGACTGATAGAATCGATGCCTAATTCCACTAAAAATTGAGCAAATTCGGGATAATCACTAGGAGCTTGACCACAGATACCGATTTTGCGATTATGGGCTTTAGCGGTTTCAATAGCCATTTTCACCATGCGTTTAACTCCCTCATTCCGTTCATCAAAAAGATGGGCAACTAGGGCAGAATCCCGATCTAATCCTAAGGTTAATTGGGTCAAATCATTAGAACCGATCGAAAATCCGTCAAACACCTGAGCAAATTGGTCGGCAAGAATTACATTACTTGGTAACTCACACATCACATAAACTTGCAAACCATTAACCCCGCGTTCGAGACCATTTTTCGCCATTTCTTCAAGGACTCTCATCCCTTCTTCGGGGGTACGACAGAAAGGAATCATCGGAATCACATTAGTTAATCCCATTTCTTCCCTGACCATTTTCAGCGCCCGACATTCCAAAGCAAAAGCCTCGCGATAATTAGGATCAGTATAACGGGAAGCGCCGCGCCAACCGATCATCGGGTTTTCTTCCTTGGGTTCAAAGGGTTTGCCACCCAATAAATTAGCGTATTCATTGGATTTAAAATCGGACATCCGCACAATTACATCTTTGGGGTAGAATGCGGCTGCAATCATGGCAATTCCCCGGGCCAATTTATCGACGAAAAATTGGGGTTTATCCTCGTAGTGTTTGGTTAATTCGGCGATTTGGTCTTTTACGTCCCCTTCTTCCAGTTCCTGGAATTTCAGCAAAGCGCTGGGGTGGGCCTGAATATGGTTAGCGATAATAAACTCTAGACGCGCTAAACCGACACCTTGGGCAGGAATATCGGCAAAAGCGAAGGCTTTTTCGGGATTACCAATATTCATGAGGATTTTTGTCCGAGTTTGCGGCAAATTATCCAGGTGAGTTTCGAGAATTTCAAAGGGTAGCAATCCGAGGTAAACTTTCCCTTCATCCCCTTCCGCACAGCAAACGGTGATTTCCTGACCAGTTTTAATCGTTTCCGTGGCATTATTGCAACCCACGATCGCCGGAATACCCATTTCTCGTGCGATAATAGCGGCATGGCAAGTACGACCACCTTGATTAGTCACGATCGCGCTTGCTTGTTTCATAATCGGTTCCCAGTCGGGATCCGTGCGATTGGTGACGAGAACTTCTCCCGGTTTAAAGTTGTTGATTTTATCTACACTGAGGATGACTCTGGCTTTTCCTTGACCGATTGCCGCACCTACACTCCGTCCCACCGCTAAAACTTGACTTCTTTGCTTAATCTCGTAGGATTTAAGGATATTAGCGGCTTTTTGCGATTGTACGGTTTCTGGACGCGCCTGAACGATAAACAGTTCTCCCGTGATCCCATCTTTTGCCCATTCGATGTCCATGGGGGTGTAGGTTCCGCGCACTTGCGAGTAATGTTCCTCGATTTGGGTCGTCCAACGGGCTAAAGTGAGGATTTCTTGGTCACTAATGCAGAATTGATCCTGTTCTAGCTTGTTAACTCGGATATTCTTGGTTAGACGCGATCCTCCATCATCGTAGATCATTTTGATCGCTTTACTGCCGAGGCGTTTTTCGAGGATGGGTTTGTAACCGTTTTTAAGAGTGGGTTTAAAAACCAGATATTCGTCGGGGTTAACAGCACCTTGCACGACATTTTCCCCTAAACCGTAGGCTGCCGTGATTAAAGCGGCATTTTTGAACCCTGTTTCCGTATCGATGGAAAACATCACCCCGGAGGTGGCTAGATCTGAACGCACCATTTTTTGGACACCGACGGAAAGGGCGACGGCAAAGTGATCGAAACCGTTATGATGACGGTAGGAAATAGCGCGATCGGTGAATAAAGAGGCAAAACATTTATGACAAGCTTCTAAAACTCCCCTCACTCCCTGCACGTTGAGATAGGTTTCCTGTTGTCCGGCAAAACTCGCTTCTGGTAAGTCTTCGGCAGTGGCGCTTGAGCGAACGGCCACATCGATGGAATGATAGAGATCATCGCCATAACGTTCACAGAGTCGGCGATAGGCAATAGCGATCGCATGACTTAAATCATCGGGGAACGGTGTATTGAGGATTAATGTGCGTGCTTGTTTACCTTTTTCCTGCAAGTTCTGCACATCGTTTTCGTCTAAATCTTGGAAAATTTGTCTTAATTGTGCGTCTAGTCCGGCTTTTTCGACAAAGTGACGGTAAGCGTAAGCGGTGGTGGCGAATCCTGTGGGGACATTAATCCCTTTCGGGGTTAATTGTTGGATCATTTCGCCTAAGGAGGAGTTTTTGCCACCGACTAACCCCACATCTTTGCTGTCCACTTCTTCAAACCACAGAATTAATGCTTGTTCTCTAGAGGTTCTCGCAACATCTTGTAGTAGCATCATAAGTATTTTTACCTCTGTACTCTATACTTTCAGTTTAGCGACATACCATCTTCAAAAATCCTTGAGTTTGATATTTATTTACAAAACTCTATAATAGCAAACCCAGCTACGATCACCCTATCTCTAAAGGGTTTAATTGTCTAGCTAGTTGATACAAAAATTAATAAACTAATCAGGAGTCTCAACAGTAACTTTCCTCAATGATAGCCTTAGTTATCTCAAAATAGTTAAGTTTAAGATCGACTATTTTTATTGAGTTCCCTCACTAATTCATGTACGGTAGTGGAAGGATGGGGATCAAAAGGATGTTGTTTTAATTCATCTCGCCGTTTAATAAGTTTTTCGGCGTTGATAATCGCTGTCGGCTGATAAGGCTTTAATTTTTCATAGATATTCTCTCGGTTTTTTTCATATTTTTCTTTCTCGCCAACTAATCCAAGTTTTCTCATTTGATTAGTTAAAATACTCCCGTATCTATCTCTAGGTGTAGCAGTATCAAGATATTGAAAGTGCAAAATATACCAAATTTCAAAGGCTTCATTAGAATAGGCAATCTTGATATTTTCTTTTTGGGCAAGTCCCTCAGCTTGATTAAATTGCTCTTTGGTATAATTATCTTTATCAAAAACACACCAAACTTGATCGTAAGATGCTGATTTTTCATTGTTTTTAATATTAATTGCTTTCTTGACTAAACTCAAGGTATTTTGACCTTCTCCCTTAACTTTTATTTTAATGTTATTAGATTTTAAATCTTCCCTCAAACAAGTAAAGTAATAGTATTCAGTTTTTTCTCCTTCACAAACAATCAAAAATGTTTCCCTTGGCTGTCTCTTGTTAGCTTGACGTTTTAAATAACTATAATTACCATCTTTTTTAGCCATAATAATCACCGATAACTTTGCTTAAATCACCAATAAAAGGTATGGCACCATAGCGACCTTGAATATAATCTTGTTCAAAGGAAGCATTATTATCAATATCAAATTCGACCAGAGAATATAAATCCGTTGCTTCTTGGCGATTTTTTTCTGTAAACCAGATTTGATCTCTCCTAAACAGTTGATTACTAAGTAAATTAACATCATGAGTAGCAAAAATAAGTTGAGCATTTTTAGGGTTTGTTTGTTGAGAGTTAAATAATCCAATAATTGCTATTGCCATTAAGGGATGCAGTAGGGAATCCAGTTCATCAATTATCAATACCTCACTTGCTTTTAAAACCGATAAAATAGGTGCTAATAAAGCAAATAATTTCTGAGTGCCACGCGACTCATGTTTATTCAGTTGAAAGCTTTCTAACCCGATTACCTTTCCCTCTAAATCATACTTTTCATGATAGGTTTCAATGGAGTTGTAAACTGTATCTGGAATATCCTTATGAAAATTATCTAGGGGTTTCCGTCCCACTTCTATACTCATATCCTTAATACTCAAATCTAATTTTTTAATTAAGGAAACGATTTCATTTTTAAGATTTTGCTCTCTAGAAAGATAGTCAATAGATAGCTGTCTTAAATTTTCAAGTTGCGAACCCGATATAATCTTTAACCTACTAAACCAGAGTAAAATCTTACCTGCTAACGGATCATTAAACTGAGCAGCAATCGATAGAAATAAGGTGTTTTTTTTAGTTAAATCTTTGACATCTTTGCCCTTCATCAGACTTTTACTATATTTAATTTTATCTTTTTCCCGACTAAATATATTAGTTTTACGAGTTTTGGTAGTGCAAGATAACCCCTCAGAAATTACTCGCTCTTGAGTGACTTCAAAGCTATATTCATAGGTCTTATTATCTAGATGAAAAACTATCTTAAAAAAAGAAGGTTTATCTTCGGTTTCAGAACTTAATCGAAATTTTTCTAAATCTATCTTATCTGTAATTTGTAATTTAGAGGAATTAATAACAAAACTTTGCATAAAATATAAGGCCAGAATCAAATTACTCTTACCACTAGCATTTGCTCCATAAATAGCAGCACTTTTTAGTAAACTAAAATTCTGATTAACCTTAAAAACATTATTTTTATCAAGCTCATCATTATCTGCTGCTTCATCTGCAGCCACCATACTGAGAGTAACTACATCCTTAAAAGACCGATAATTACCGACACTAAATTCGATGAGCATTACATACTAACCCTAAAAGTCTCTGGGGAATTGATGAAGACTATGCTTTTATGATAGGCAATTTGTCAACACTTAAAAGGAAATTTTTCTCAGGTGTGTTAGCGTCATCTAACACACCCGACATCTCTACAGTTATTTATATTTGTGTGATGGTGACATCAACAGTTTTAACCGTGGTTCCCAAACTGGATAAGGGAGGTTGAATTTCCTGTTCATTACCCACCACAAGAGTCACAATTTGATTCGGTTGTAGATATTGTTGGGCCACTCGTTGAATATCGGCAATTGTCACCCCTTTTACCGCTTGTTGATAACGGAAGATAAAATCTTGGGGATAACCATAGTATTCATAGGTCATCAATCGCGATAAATTCTGACCAGGTTTCTCAAACTTAAAAACAAAAGAATTGAGAATAGCATTTTTAGCGTCTTCTAATTCTTTGGCAGTAACGGGTTGATTGCGAAGGCGCTCGATTTCGCCTAAAATTGCCTTAATAAAAGGTACGGTAGCATCGGTGCGAGTTTGACCTCCGGCAATAAATAAACCGGGATAATCATAACGACTATTCCAGACACCATAGACAGAATAAGCTAATCCTTGACGGGAGCGCACTTCATTAAATAAACGACCACCAAAACCGCTTAAAATCTCATTTAATACCGTTAAAGCGGGATAGTCGGGACTATCCAAACGACCCCCAAGATGACCTAATAAAACCGTACTCTGGGTTAATTGGGGTTGATTGACAACAAAGACACCTTGAAGATTTTTTTGGGTTGCCGAAGGGGTGACAATTTTAGGAGCAGTGGCGGGATTTTTCCAATCGCCAAAAGTCTTATTGATTAATGCTTTCATCGACTGAGAATCAAAATCACCGACAATTCCTAAAATTATTTGGTCGGGACGGACATAGGTACGATAAAAATCGATTAAATCCTGACGGTCAATATTAGCTAAAGTGCTATATTCTACAGTACGAGCGTAGGGGCTATTATCACCATAGACTAGCTTTTTAAACTCCCGACTAGCAATATCATCGGGATCATCATTACGTCGGGCAATTGCTCCTTTTTCCTGAACTTTGGCTAATTCCACCCTCTGATTTTCAAAAGCTGGGGAACGCAAAACTTCGGCAAAGAGATTAAAAACTGTTTCTAAATCTTCACTAAGGGCGCTAAAACTAGCAGTTCCATTGTTAAGATCGATCGAGGTTTCTACTAGGGCTGCTCTTTGTTCTAATAACTGATTTAAGACATTAGAAGGATGGTTCTCCGTGCCACCACTACGCAGCACGGTTCCAGTAATATCGGCTAATCCGACTTTTTCCCCGGATTCTAATCTTCCTCCCGTCCGAATCATCGCCGTACCACTTACTAAAGGTAAGCTGCGATCCTCCACTAAATAAACCACCATACCATTATCTAGTTGATAGCGCTCGTATTGGGGAACTGTAACTTCAGGAAGAGGAGGAAAAGTTAAATCGGTAAAATGTCGCGGGGTTTGGGCAATTGCCGGGGAACGAAAAGCGAGGACACCTATCAGGGTGAGCAGGATTAAACCTAGCCATTGTAAGCGTTTTTTCATGATTATATTTATTTTAGGTTTTCGGTTTTCGGTGTTAGATGTTGGGGGGTTAGGGTGTTGGGGTGTTGGGGTGTTGGGGTGTTGGGGTGTTGGGGTGTTGGGGTGTTGGGGTGTTGGGGTGTTGGGGTGTTGGGGTGTTGGGGTGTTGGG
>NZ_JADBVM010000082.1:0-32881 GCF_020244875.1 Microcystis sp. M44BS1 | reverse complement strand
TTTTAAGGATTCGGGATCGATCGCACCAGCAGAGTCAGAATACTGGTTAATACTGCCACTACCACGGGAATAATCAACGATTTTGCTCCCTTAAGGTCAGAGACATCCTGAATTAAAGCGTCCTGTGTTCCCTCTACTTTTCCCAATCGCCTATCAATAATCTTGAGTTCGGTTTTCACCTCCGCCATATCTACTTTGAGATCAGCGAAATCTTTCTGTAAAGAGTCTAATTTTTCCGTGATATTTGTCAGGATAATTTCTAGGGAATTGGTGACGGGGGATTGACTCATCTGAATTTCCGGGAATATTCGATCGCCTATTAATATTGTAGCTGTAGGTTGGGTTGAACGATAGTGAAACCCAACAACCGAGGATTTATGTCGGGTTTCGTTGCCTCAACCCGACCTACAAATTTACTAAAATCCATTTTTAATTTAATTATAACCAGCTACTTATCTGTCACCAATACCCAATTATTTTCTATACATTGAGCAGCAATCCATTTCACCACTCATTGACATCTACCTGACGACATTCTGTTTTAATGGCTTGTTGTAGTTCTTCTGCCTCTGAATCGCTTAAAATGCCTGAAAACTTGGACAGAGGATGACTGTTGCCTGTTGCCTGAACTCGATGTAAAAAATCTAACACGGTTTCTATTAGATCATCAGGTGCTTGTTCGAGTTCTTGAATTAATTGTTGACGATGGTTCATAGACAGTCTTAACGAGTAATACAGTAAATGTGATGGCTACCTTGAATTCTCAATGACGTTCTCAAATTTTGGCAAACTTTTTCCCAGAAATAGATCTTAATTGACTCATCTGAATTTCGGAGATTATTCGATCGCCTAGTAATATTGTAGGCTGATAATCGTTATTGGTAATTCTGCCATCTTTCGGGAGTGATAGAATGCGAAGTATCCCCCGCAACAAGGAATTTAGTTTATGAGTCAATCGGGAGAAACCGTCACCTATTCCCTAGAAGCCATCCTGACGCGGATCGAGGGAAAGATCGATCGAATCGATGATCGCCTGACAAAACTAGAGGTAGGACAGGCAAAATTAATCGAGAAAGTCGAGGGAATGGATAAGCGGTTAGAAAGGCTAGAAAACGAACAATCGGGGCTAGTTAAGGATATATCCGATTTAAAAGGGGCGAAATCGCTGATTATCCCCGTAACCGTCGCGATTATTACCGCCATACTCACGGTTTTCCTTCGCTCTTTACCCTCTCCCTAGACGAATCGCGCCCGGCCTAGAAATTGCCAAGTGTAGCGGAACGATCGCCAGCTGGCGGGGGTTAGGGAGATGGGCAGAAATTCCTTTTCCATTCGCCCGCAGGTAAGCTGTTGACTATCTAAATTACTGGTTAAGACTGTCTATGAGCGCCGGAGTTGGGGGCCGGGTCGAGGAAGTTCGAGCATTTGTACTAAACTTTTCAGGACGCGGTTTAAAGGCAGTACAGCTTATCTATACCAGGATTTCGGCAAAACATGAAAATTATCGCCTACACCTATACTAACCCCCTGCTTGATAGTCCCCCCGATGACTCGATTTGGGCCTATTCTCCCGAACAAGTGTATCAGGATTTTGGCGATCGCTCACAACGGCAGCAACTACTCCGCGATTGTCAAGGGACTCCCCCCCGACTGCTGATCCTGCGTCGCCTAGCAGAATTGGGAGACAATGGCACGGAAGTTAGCAAAATTTTACAATCCTTAGAAGCCCTCGACATAGATATAATTGCCCTAGAAGACCCAGATTATAAGCTGAATTTTGCCAAGATTCTGCAAGAAATATCAAAAAACGAACTAAGTAACCGTTTAAAAGCAGGTCACGCTCACAATCGTCTGCAAGCTTTACCTCCCCCCGGAAAAGCACCCTACGGTTATCGTCGTGGCAAGGAGCGTTATATACTCGATCGCAGTACCGCACCGGTAGTCAAAGACTTTTTTGATCGCTTTTTGATTTCTGCTTCCCTGGGTTCCACGGTGCGCTATCTAGAAAAACGCTACGGCAAAAAGATATCGATAGCTACTGCCCATAAATGGCTGACCAATCCCGTTTATCGCGGCGATTTGTGCTATCTCGGTCAAGATATTATCCCCGATACCCACACCCCGATTATCTCCCGGGAGGAAGCAGCCCAGATCGATCGCATCCTGAGAAATAATCGCAAATTACCCCCCCGCAGTGCCAGCGCCCCGCGTTCCTTAGCGGGTTTAGTCGTCTGTAATCAATGTCAATCGGGGATGACGATTACCAAAGTGACAGCGCGAGGAAAAGGCACAGAATACCTCTATTTGCGACCTTTGCAATGTCCCCGGACAAAAAAATGTTCGGCGATCGCTTATGAAAAAATTCTTCATAGCACAATCGAGCGCATTTGTCAAGACCTACCGCCGACGATCGCTCAGATATCTTTACCTGATTTAGAGGCGATCAAACGGGGAATGAGCGAGGAAATAGGGCAAAAAAACGATATTTTGTCGCAATTGCCCTCCCTAGAAGCGGCGGGAATTTTAGATCAAGAAACGGCTAATCTACGGGCCTATAAACTGAAAAACGAGATCGCACAGATTCAAGGACGTTTAGACCAATTACCCCCCGATAACCTGACTATTATCGCTCGTGCCGTTGCTTTTCCGCAATTTTGGCGAGATTTATCGGAAATCGAGCGTCGTTTTTATTTTCGCGAGTTTATCCGTCGCATCGAAATCGAGAGAGAAACGGCTAATAATTGGCATTTACGTTTAATCTTCGTTTTTTAACAATCTTGGACAATCTTAAAGTTAGCTAAAAATTGCGATATTTTTGAGCGATTAATGCTAAGAAAAAGGCAAATAGCGATCGATCTCAACTATGAGCAATAACAAAAGATTAATCAGGTATAAAAAAGGGCGAAAATCCTCCAGGACAAAACCCCACCTTTACGATTATCACTATAACCAACCTGGGACGATGCCGGGGTTAATCACCATCGATGAAAATGCCGTTGCTACGGAGATATTTTTAATTAATTATAACCCCCAACAAGCCACTAGAGTTAATAATCTCCTACCGAAAGACTGTCTTAAATATTTATCCAATGATTCCATCTCTTGGATTGATATCGTCGGTTTGGGTAATGAAGATAAACTGCAAGAGTTGGGGGAAATTTTTCATTTGCATCCCTTAACCCTTGAGGATATAGTCAGTATTCCCCAAAGACCAAAAGTAGAAGAATGCGAGAATTATATTTTAATTATAGTGCCAATGGCCATCCTAATCGATCATCAGGGTTTTTTGTTAGAACAAATCAGTTTAATAGTCGGGAAGAATTATGTTTTAACCGTGCAGGAAGAAGGACAATACGATTCTTTAGAGGGAGTTAGGGAAAGAATCCGTTTAAATAAAGGTTCTATCCGGCAGCAAAAATCAGGTTATTTAGCCTACGCAATTTGGGATGCTATTATTGACGGTTATTTTCCTGTTTTAGAGTCCTACGGAGAAAGAATCGAGGAGTTAGAAAACGAAATTTTAGCTAGTCCCACAGAACAGACTTTATCACAAATTTACCAACTACGTCAGGAATTACTCTCCCTGCGACGAGCAATTTGGCCGCAAAGAGACACTCTCAATGCTCTTTTGCGCGATGAGTATATTCTTATCGATACAACGATTAAACCCTATCTAAGGGACTGTTATGACCATGTGGTACAAATCCTTGATGTTATCGAAAATTACCGGGAATTTGCCAATGGTTTAATGGATTTTTACCTGTCTTCCGTGAGTAATAAAATGAACGAGATTATGAAAACTTTAACGGTAATCTCGACGATTTTTATCCCTCTCACCTTCATTGTCGGTATTTACGGCATGAACTTTAATACTGATAAATCTCCCTATAATATGCCCGAATTAGAATGGTATTGGGGCTATGTGTTCGTCTGGGGATTGATGCTAACCGTTGCTTTCAGTTTAATCATTTTCTTTTGGCGACGCGGCTGGTTTAAGAACCTATCGACAGGGAAGAAAAGATAAACTGTGAAGCAGATTAGGCGGATTCTATGGCATTGCCGGCATCTAGCAAGAGAAAATGGCTATTGCAGAGAAATCAATAATTTAGTGTCGGCGGTATTTTTTAACACTTTCAGTTGATGGCTTCTCATTTTGTCCAACCAACTATAGTGCTGGTTGCGACATTGATAGACGATATCGATGTCACCAATCTCTGACTTAATCTGAGCCAAGTAGTTTTCTAGTTCGCTAATTTTCATAACCTATCTCGCTTGCGCTGAAGGACACCAACCCTAAACCAAGAATTATCGCTAAAGGATAGGGGTGACTACAGTTACTATTATAGGCCGATCATAATTCCTAAAAAAGTTCTTATCTAACAAAGTTAGCTAATGTCAGGGTTAGATGATATTGGCGAAGTTTCTTTCTAGTCGTCTAGGGGGCAGCACCATCCCTAGGCAAACGGGCTAATTTACCGAAGAAGGGCCGCAGTAATGCCCAAGCAATGTCGATAATCGCAACAAGTCAAGAAATAAAAAATTCTCGATATTGTCTTTCACTTCGCCCAACTTCGATGATTAATTCTTTTTTCATTACTTTTTAGTCCCTGGAGGTGGCTGTTTAGAAGCTGCCGCAATCGCTTGATTTAAACGAGTTAATTCTTCCTTAAACTTCGGTTCTTGGGGATAGTTTTTGACTAATTTTTCTAGGAGACTTTTCGCTCCAGAAACGTCTTGAGTTTGTAATCTTGTTCCATAAAGAACTAGCATAACTTCCAGATTGTCGGGATATTTTTGATATAATTTTTCTAAAGGTTCTCTAGCTCCGATAAAATCTTTTAACTGTAGGCGAGCTTGTGCTAGTCCTTGCAAAGCAGTGGGGTTATCCGGTTCGCGTTCGAGAATTTTCTCGTAACCTTTGACCATTTCTTGTAATTTTTGGGTGGGAATAGTTGCCTCTTGCCCGGGTTGATTGCCTTGGGGGGAATTAGAATTATTATTTTTCAATAAGCCTAAAGTTGGCACCACCATTAAAGCCAGAAATACTAAACCAGAGGAAACAATTAAGACTCGTTTGAGGGTATCGTTATTTTTTTTTGGCATACTTTTTAAAGATTAGAGATAAGCAATTTTGTAGGGTGCGTGTTTGCGGCGATAACCTTGGAATGAAAAACCAAAATTAGTAATCCGCACCCCACGCACCAGATAAGATTAATCAGTAGTCACTCGATGAAATTCGTGACCCCAAAGATGATAAGCCCAAATTCCCAAGCCAAAACTACCTAAGCAGAGGATGGTGAGCATCAGGAAAACTTGCCACCTATTGTAACCTGCTTCCTGAAGTTCTAGACGACCGAGGATAGTAGCGGCTAACAGAATTAAAACTCGACTAAATACCGCCCACTTGTGGAAGATAAAGACTACCGCCAAAGACCAGCCGAGAATTGATAATACAGCGCTAATATCGTTTTTAAACCAACTGCGGAAAAATAGCGGCATTAAGTGACTAAACAGAGTTAATCCTAGGGCAATTAAGAGGATAACCCCTACCGCTAGGATATAGATGATGATTTCTAGCCATTCGCTAGTGAGAGTCCAATTCATCTCATCACCGCGGGCAAGTAACCAATCACTCCATGATAAACGCTCCTGGGCGATCGACCAGCCAAACAGCCCATAGACTGATGGAATCAGAAAGGTAAGTAGTACAATGCGCCAAAACATAATCAGTTATCAGTTATCAGTTATCAGTTATCAGTTATCAGTTTTGAGTTATTAGTTATCAGTTATCAGTTATCAGTTATCAGTTATCAGTTAACTGAAAAAAGTCAAGCCTGAACCCTGAAAGAGGGGAAAATTGCCCCTTTTCAGACTTCAGGCCCGTGGAGTTGCCCCGATCGCTTAGGACATATACTGGATGATAAAGTCGAAGTAGGGGGCTGCTGCCACGGCATCTTCTTGAGTCAAAAGAGCTAAAGCGGCCTCTTTGAGACAACGAATCGCTTCCACCATGCCGGGGATGGGAACATTAAGAGAGTTATACATCTCTTTGACCCCGATCAGGCCGGTTTGTTCGATCGGACCTTTATCTCCGGCTAATACCCCATAGGTAACTAGACGCAGATACCAACCATAATCGCGTAAGCATTGATTATATTGACGCTGACCGTAGGCATTACCCCCCGGCGCTCTATAATCGGGACGTTTCTTGAACAGTTGTTTTTGAGCCTGATCGACGATTTTTTTCTCATTTTCAGCGAGAGTCTCGGCAATGCGAATTCTCTGCTCACCGGTTTTTAAAAATTGCCCGATACCCTGTAGTTCACCACTACTAGGATAACGAAGTTCGTCGTCGGCTTTGAGGATGACTTGGCTAACTACGCTCATAATATCAAGGTAAATTCTGATAACATTCTGTAGTTTATCTCAGGTCGGGGTCTGGAAGTCGAGTCATCCCTGCTGGTTAGGCAATTCCTAAAAATTGTAATATTTCGTTATGAGTTTCCCCGACAGCCCGGTTACTGTCTAGAATGAATGTATTAGTGGTCAGGAGCGAGGAGATGGCAATTGAGATGTCACCGCACACCGATTAACTTGAACCCGATAACTGGTAATTAATATGGAATTTTTAGCACCCTTGCTGTTGGTAGCGGGCATTCTGGGGTTAAATGGCTTTAAAATCGATCGAGAATACCAGCGTGGTGTTATCTTTCGCCTAGGTCGTTATCAAGACACCAAAGGCCCCGGACTGTACTGGATCATTCCCCTAGTTGACCAAAAAATGCAGGTGGATATTCGCACCAAAACCGTCGATATCGCCCCGCAGGAAACTGTCACCGCCGATAATGTCACAATTAAGGTTAATGCGGTTCTCTACTATCGCATTATCGACCCGGGCAAAGCGATTAATAAAGTCGAATCCTATCCTGCGGCCGTTTATCAAGCAGCCATGACCACTTTAAGAAATGTAGTTGGTCAAAATCATCTCGATGATGTCTTGCAAAAACGAGACAAAATTAATCATGCGGTTCAACAAATTGTCGATGAAATTAGCGAACCTTGGGGCATTGATATCGAACGGGTGGAGATGAAAGATGTGGAAATTCCCACCGGTATGCAGCGAGCTATGGCCAAGGAAGCGGAAGCATTGCGAGAAAAACGGGCCCGTTTGATTAAAGCTGCCGCAGAACAGGAAGCCTCCCTAAAATTAGCGGAAGCTTCCCGATTAATCATGGAAAATCCCGCCGCTTTGGAATTACGCCGCCTACAAATGTTAACGGAAATTGGAGCGGAAAATAACACCAGTACCGTGATTATGCTTCCCTCCGATATCTTAAATCTGGCTCAAAAATTAGCCGAAAAACCATCACAAAATGGCTCAATTGTCAATAGCCAAAAGGGTTAATTTTCTCAGGTGTGTTAGGTTGGTTTAACACACCTAAAATTGTTAATTAACGCATGGTGACGAATTCCTCGGCAGCACTGGGGTGAATGCCGACAGTGGCATCAAAATCGGCTTTTGTTGCGCCCATTTTTACGGCAATGGCTACTCCTTGAATAATTTCGGCGGCGTGATCTCCTACCATGTGCGCCCCAAGGATTTTACCACTTTCCTGATGGACAACTAATTTCATCAAAGTTTTGTCCTCTCGGTCTGGTAAAACATTGTAACCAGGGCGGAATTTAGACCGATAAACTTTAATTCCCGTGTCACCATATTGTTTTTTTGCTTGCAATTCTGTTAATCCCACCGTCGCCGCTTCAGGAGTAGAAAATACTGCCGAAGGAACATTTTCATAACTCATTAACCGGGGTTTATTACCGAAGACTGTATCGGCAAAAGCGCGCCCCTCATTAATCGCCACGGGAGTTAAATTAATTTTATCGGTGCAATCGCCCACAGCATAGATATTATCTTCGCTGGTTTGGCTATACTCGTTGACGACAATTGCCCCATTTTTTACCTCGACATTGACATTCTCTAAGCCCAATTTTTCCAGCTTAGGAATTCTTCCCGTAGCGGCTAAACCTAGGGCATCAACAAATAAGATTTCTGAGGTTTCTTTCCCCTGAATATGTACCTTTAACCCCTCGTCAGTTTTCTCGATCGAAGTGGGGAAAGTTTCGGGCATAATTTTAATTCCCTGACAGATCATTTCCGCTTGAATCTCATCGCGGATATCCTCATCAAACCCTCTTAAAATCTTGTCTTTACGGATTAACTGCACCACTTCTGTCCCTAATCCGTGCATAATACCAGCAAATTCTACCCCAATATATCCTGCCCCTAAAACTATAATTCTTTTCGGTTGTTCTGGCAGTTGAAACATAGCATCAGAAACTACCGTATGTTCGATCCCCGGAATATCGGGTTTAACCGGGTGTCCCCCCACGGCAATTAAAATTTTATCGGCAGTAATTTTCTCCTCTCCCACCTCTAGGGTATGGCTATCAAGAAACTTGGCATAATTAGGAAAAATCGTCACTTGAGAATTATCGAGCATCTTTTGATAAATGCCATTTAAACGGATAGTTTCCTGATTAACGGCGCTAATTAATTTTTGCCAATTTAACTGACTCTCTACTGGACTCCAACCGTAACCTTCCGCATCCTTAAATAGTTGCGGAAAACGACTAGAATAAACCATTAATTTTTTGGGAATACAACCGCGATTAACACAGGTTCCTCCCAAGCGATCATATTCTGCTAATCCCACTTTTGCCCCGTATTCGGCTGCCCGTCTAGCGGTGGCAATACCCCCAGAACCACCACCAATCACGAATAAATCAAAATCATAACTCATAAAAATATCCTCGCGAATGTATAGAAATTTGACGGAATCAAGAAACTTTCTGGGCAAAAAAGGATAGAGAATATCTCGGAGCAATCCCTAACTGAATCTATTCAGTAACTAGGACAATATGGTCACTAAGGCTGCTAAATTAGAGTCAATTTATTTACTGCCAAGATTTAATTCTATGCTAACACACCGATCGAAATTATCTTTTCTCTTGGGGACTTGTTCCCTATTTCTCTGGGTAAACCATCCCGTCACCCTCGCAACCCCCATCAGTCAAGACAATTCCCCCCCTTCCCAGTTTATCTGTCCGGCAGACTTAGCCACCAGGATCGATCGCATTTTGGACCGCCCCGATTATCAAGGCACTTATTGGGGAATTTTAGTAAAATCCCTCAATTCTCAGGAAAATCTCTATAGTCTCCACGAAAATAACTTTTTTACTCCCGCTTCTACTGCGAAACTATTAACCACTGCCGCCGCTTTTAGCAAATTTAACCGGGATTATCGTCTGAAAACCCCCATTTTAGCCCAAGGCAACCCCCCCAATTTAGAGACTTTAACCTTAGTCGGGAGGGGAGATGCCACCATAACCACAGAAAAGTTAGAAAAATTAGCAGAAAAGTTAAAAGCAGGGGGAATTAACTCAATTTCTCGCTTAATTGTCGTTGCTAGTCCTTTTGTCGTCTCCGATAGTCAAAAAACCTGGGAATGGGAAGATGTCTTTTTTGACTATGCTGTACCCGCTTCTAGCTTGGTTTTGAACGAAAATTCCGTCACTTTAAGACTTTTACCGCGACAATTGGGGCAAAGCTTAGATTTACAATGGTCTGATCCCATTGCCGCTAAACAATGGCTAATTGAGAATCAAACCAGCACCGCAGCGCAAGGAAGCCCGAATACTCTGGCAATTAAGGGCAATTTAGCCAATAATCGCCTAATTATCACTGGTTATCTGGCGATTGATAGTCAAGATGATTTTAATTTAGCTATTCCCCAACCTTCGGAGTATTTCCTCGATCGCTGGCGTAATATCCTTGAAAAAGCGGGAATTACTGTTAAAAATGCGGAAATTAGCTCAGAAATTCTCGGCTATGAAATCACCAATTTAGAATCAGAACCCCTAGCATATTTGGTGGAAAAAGTCAATAAAAATAGCGATAATTTACTAGCCGAAACCCTACTACAAATGCTTGGCGGTGTGTCGGGATTGCAAGAAACTTTAACAAAACTGGGAATTAACAGCGATAGTTATAAAATCGGCGATGGTTCGGGGCTATCACGACAAAACCTGATTAAACCCAAGACTTTAGGTCAAATATTACAACTAATGGCAGAAAACCCTGATTATCGTCGTTCTTTAGCCATTGGTGGCATTGATGGCACTTTAACCAATAGATTTCGCCAGACTCCCCTAGAAGGACGATTACAGGCAAAAACCGGGACTTTAACCGGAGTTACCGCTCTCGCTGGTTATCTAGAAACCGCCGACAATCAACCCCTAATCTTTAGCATAACCGTGAATAACAGCGATAAACCCGCCACTACCCTCAGAAACGGCATCGATGAGGTGATTTTGCTCCTAGGACAGTTAAAACGCTGTTAATCTTTAGGAGCCGGGAGATAGGGAGATGGGGAGATAGGGAGATAGGGAGATAGGGAGATGGGGAAATTTCAGCTAAATTCCCCCACTACCCCAACACCCCACTACCCCAACACCCCACTTCCCCACTTCCCACTTCCCACTTCCTACTTCCCCAACACCCCAACACCCCACTTCCCCACTTCCCCACTTCCCCACTTCCCCACTTCCCCACTTCCCCACTTCCCCACTTCCCCACTTCCCCACTACCCCACTTCCCACTTCCTACTTCCCCAACACCCCAACACCCCACTTCCCCAACCCGCAACTAATTCGATCGAGCCATTTAATCACAGAAGCTTGTATACTTTTGTAAAAATTGCTTCTAGCTGACCTGTAGATTAATCGAGGGAGTTATTGATATATGTATATAGTTCAGGTTGCCTCTGAGTGCGCCCCGGTGATTAAAGCCGGGGGATTGGGGGATGTGGTATATGGATTGAGTCGAGAATTGGAAATTCGCGGTCATTGCGTGGAGCTAATCCTACCCATGTATGATTGTATGCGCTACGACCAAATTTGGGGCTTACACGAGGCTTATCGGGACCTGTGGGTGCCTTGGTACGGTGGGGCAATTCACTGTAACGTTTTTTGTGGTTGGGTACACGGGCGCTTGTGTTTCTTTATTCAACCCAATTCGGGGGATAATTTTTTTAATCGCGGTACTTACTACGGCTGTAAAGACGATAATATGCGTTTTGCCTTCTTCTCTAAAGCCGCTTTAGAATTTTTGCTCAGAAGTAATAAACGTCCCGATATAATTCATTGTCACGACTGGCAAACCGGGTTAATTCCGCCCTTACTTTTTGAAATTTATAAATATCATGGTATGGGCAATCAGCGCGTTCTTTACACCATCCATAACTTTAAACACCAAGGATTTGGAGGTGCAGAAATTCTCTGGGCAACAGGATTAAATAACGATTCTTATTACTTTAGCTATGCCCGACTGCGCGATAACTTCAATCCTTTTGTGATTAATTTTATGAAAGGTGGCATCGTTTTTGCCAACTATTTCAATACCGTCTCGCCCCACCATGCTTGGGAAGCACACCACACCGATGTTAGTTACGGTTTAGGCCATACAATTCACCAGCATCAACACAAATTTACTGGCATTCTCAACGGTTTAGATTACAATATCTGGAACCCGGAAGTGGATAAATTTATTCCTGCACCCTACGGTATTGATAACTTCTCCGAGAAGGCAGGCAATAAAAAGGCACTGCGAGAAAGACTCTGGTTAAGAGATGAACCAGAGAAACCCTTGATTTGTTATGTCGGTCGTTTAGATGACCAAAAAGGCGTACATTTAGTTCACCATGCCATGTATTATGCCTTAGCTCGCGGGGCGCAATTTGTCCTCTTAGGTTCCGCCACCGAATCGTTAATTAATAACTGGTTCTGGCACGAGAAAAATCACCTCAATAATAACCCTGATGTTCATATTGAATTGGGCTTTAATGAGGAATTATCTCACCTCATTTATGCGGGTGCTGATATGATTGTGGTTCCCAGTAATTTTGAACCCTGCGGACTGACACAAGTAATCGGCTTAAAATATGGAACTGTTCCCATTGTCCGGGGAGTTGGTGGTTTAGTTAATACGGTTTTTGATCGCGATTATGATACCTATCACCAACCGGAAGAACGCAATGGTTTTGTCTTTTTTGATCCCGATAATAATGCCCTCGAATCAGCCATGTCCCGGGCATTAGAATTGTGGTACACTCAACCGGAAGAATTCCAAAAATTAGCGATTCAAGGTATGGAATGCGATTACTCTTGGAATCGCCCCGGGGAAGAATACGTTGCCCTCTATGAAATGATTCGCCACAAATAAACTGTCTTGTCTCTAGCAATTCCCTGGCAGTTGTCAACAGAAATTCGAGGAATAGATTTGTTGAAATTTCTAGGGGAATTGCTTTAGTTTTGACCGACTATTAACCCCACCAACAAACTTTTTTAGTAAACCCTACCTAGTAGAGCAGAAATGTTAACTTTGCTTGGTATTCTTGGGTGAGGGGATGACTAACTCCCAAAATCTGAAATATGGCTAACATGGCTTTTCTTGCGCCATCCTGACGATATTTTCTACTTTCTCCCACCAGGCTGATCAGTTTATCTAAAGCGGCGGCATAATCTTCTTTTAAAGCGAAATTAATCCCAGTAAAAAATATCGAATCGAGGGGATTATTTTCTGGTGTTAACTGTTGAAATTCTAGGAGAGTTTTCCAACCTTTGATAACAGGATTTTCCTCTTTAATAGCACTGATTAATCGGTAGGCATCAGACCATTTTTCTAGACGCATGAGAAATTTTACCGCCATAATAACTAATCGCGGTTCGTTGGGATATTTAGGAAAAAGACGATCAAATAATTGTTTAGCTGCGGGCAAATTATCGAGGGCGATCGCTTCTTGGATTTCTGCTAATCCTGTTTCTAATTCCGATTGTAAATCGAGACGGTAAAATAAGTCTCTAATTTGTTCTTCTGGCAAAGCACCGACAAAACAGGGTAACACTTCTCCCTTGCTGACAATTCGCACATCGGGAACTCCTTCCACATCGTATTGTTCGGCTAATTCGGGATTTTTATCTATATCTATTTTTGCCAGGATAAAATTATATTCACTGGCCAGTTTTTCCAGCATCGGTTTTACCAATTTACAGGGTCCACACCAGAGAGCATAAAAGTCTAAAATCACTGTATTTAGATAGGACTTCTCGATCACTTCACTGTCAAAATTTGTCCCATCTACCTCGATAGAATATCCCATCTATTTCTCCTCTAATCACTTATTTTTCAGCTAGTTTTGTCTCACTTACCTCTTTTACCCAAAGGGCTAATCCTCCCCCTCGTCCCCGGGCTGCTATCATTGTTTCTGTGATCAAAAAATAGGCAAAAAATGCCTGTTTTTTGATACTTTCCTGATAAAAATTCGCTTCACTTACCTGGCCATTTCTAATAAAACCTGAATAGAGAGAGCGATTAAATAGGGTTAGGTTGATCCGGGTAAAATCAAAAGCGAGAAGACGGGTTTTAGGAAAAAACTTAACTGGACCGCTTACGGATAGTTTTACTGCCCCTAAAACTATCTGATTGCTGACGCTTCCAGAGATAAATTCTCCCAGTTCTAAGCTCTCATTTCTTTGGTAAGAGATGGTAATTTTTAACCAGGATGGTAGATAGCACCCCTTCCCCAAAACAATCCCCGCTCTCTTTTTCGCTTTTTGAGTTCCCGTGATAAAGTATAATCGCCAAGTACCGACCAAAGCCTCAAAAGTAAGATTTTCTTTAGTTTTTTTATTGTTTTTTTCTTTGGTTAAGAGAAATTCCAGCAATTGAGAGACGGGGGGGCGATTATTGTCCTCAAGTATTAGGGGTGAGTCGAGATTTCTAACCATGATTTCAGACAGTGCCAAGATATTTTAACTAAAGCTACCGAACTCGAAAAAGCGAGCGATAAACCGGTTGACCTTTATTATAAGTGGACTTTTCCCTTTCCGTCGGTACGGGGAAAATATTTTCCGCTAACCAGGGGGTTTGATGTTGCCGAACAAAATGGGGATGTGCCTGAAATCTCTCCGTCATTTCCAGGGCGATCGATTCCACATCCGACTGTAAAAAAACCCAGCCTCCAGCTACCATATATTTAGCCAAAGCTATGACTAATTCCGGCTGCACGACTCGACGCTTACTGTGACGCTGTTTAAACCAAGGATCGGGAAATTGAATCGACACCCAAGATAACTTATCTGCGGGCAAAGATTGCAGTAAAATTTCTGGGGCAACATTCATATTGCCAAAAACAAAAGCGAGATTAGTTAATCCTAACCTTTCCCGTTCCTGATTGGCTTCAATTACCAAAGGTTGACGAATTTCAATGCCCAAAAAATTAATTTCTGGATATACTTGGGCCATTTGTAACAAAAATTTACCTCGCGCACAACCAATATCAAGATGGAGAGGTGGTGTCATATCCTGATAAACTTGATTCCAATCGGGGGGAGCGATCGGATGGCGATATTTATGACTTAAGGGATTGACGTGCTGACGAACGCGAACTTTAGCCAAAGATATTTTCTCCTCATTTCTCCTCGATCGATCTAGTTTACCGATATTTAGCCCAATTGAATGCGATGAATTTCCGTTTCGCCATTCTCAGCGATCCTCATATCGCTTTACCCACAACCATTTTGAACCATTCTAATCGCTTTCATCTGGTGGAAGTGAGTATTCCCGCTTTAAAAATCGTTTTAGACCATCTCATCACCCTTAACCTCGATTTTCTGCTGATTGCTGGCGATTTAACCCAAGATGGTGAACCAGAAAATCATCGTTGGTTAGCCGATTGTTTAGCCACTTTACCCTTTCCCGTCTATGTGGTGCCGGGTAATCATGATGTTTTGAGTTTAACCGCAACAGAAAACCAGATCGGTTTAGCAGATTTTCCCTTCTATTATCAACAATTTGGTTACAGCCATCCCGAACAAATATACTACCAAAAAGAAATTTTACCTGGAGTGCAATTAATCGGTCTTAATTCTAATCAATTCGATGACCAAGGTAAACAAATTGGCAGTTTAGATGCAGAACAATTGCAGTGGTTAAAACAGACTTTACCAGCGCTAAAAAACAATCTAGTGATGGTGATGATCCATCATAACGTTATCGAGCATTTACCCGGACAAAGCAATCATGAATTAGGTAAACGCTATATGTTGGCTAATGCGGTAGAACTGCTCGATATACTACAGGAAAACGGCGTAAAATTGTTGATTACCGGCCATCTCCACGTGCAGGATCTGGCTTTTACTAGAGGTATCTATGAAATTACCACCGGTTCCCTCGTCAGTTATCCCCATCCCTACCGGGTGCTAGAATATCGCGAAAACACAGTTGAATTAGCCATAGAATCCTTTCATCTGCAAAATATACCCGGATGGGAGAATTTACCCGCTATTTCTCGGCAATGGTTAGGCGATCGCTCTTATCCTTTTATGATGCGTTTATTAACCTGCCATCCCCTCAATCTTCCCGTGAGTCTAGCGGAGGAATTAGCCCCGAAATTACGCAATTTTTGGGCAGATGTGGCCAAAGGTGACACAATCTTCGATTTTAGCGATTTTCCGCCCCTAGTACGCCGTTATTTCTCCGCTTTCAGTGCCATCGATCCCCTCGGTAATCCTCATTTTATCGACAATCAAGCTGTAATTAGGGTTTGCTGAAAAAGCTTTTCCTAGGGGCAGGGTGTGGGGTGTGGGGTGTGGGGTGTGGGGTTTTACCGATTTTCAGGTGGTCAATTACCTAATTTTCAGGGAAAAAGTCCCGGAATTTTCCCCCCAATCACTCCAAAGGTCGGCACTTTTTGAGGGAAAACAAGTCTAAAAGTCTTATACAACAAGGTTTTTAGATTTATTCAGCAAGCCGTAATTAGTTTCAAGCATCAGTTCAGTTATCGGCGCTCAAACTTGCTGGTGGAGATGGGAGAATAGCTGCAACAAATAATTAACTATAGCTTATAGTTAAAGGACTATCCGGCAGCGCGACCGCTATCTTGGCAGAAAATATCAAAAAAAATCAATGGAAGCAATTAAAAAGGAATTTAAAAAAATCGGTTCTCTTACCCTGTTTTTTTTCTTGGCTTTCGGTTATATTCTTCTGATCATGAAATTGTTTCTGGAAGAGTATTCGATTACCACCTACGTTTTGGGTAAAGCGATCGTAGGAGCGATCCTTGCGGCAAAAACCGTGGCCATTCTCGACGCAGCCATGAAGCTAGAATGGTTAGAAAATCGTCCCCGTTACCTTAGCGTTCTGTATCGAACCTTTGTTTATACCCTAGCAGCACTGATTCTCGGCTCGATCGAGGGTTTTTTGGAAGCTTATCGGGTAACGCGGGTGATTTCGGAGGCAATCGCCAAATTTTGGCAAAGGGAAAGTTTTTCTCAAATCCTTGCGGTTACTCTCTGTCTCGCAGTGGTTTTTTGTCTCCACAATCTCTGGCACGAAATCGATCGCTATTGGGGTAAAGGCAAATTGAGAAAATTTTTTCTCGATCGCTCCTAAAGTGCAGCAGTTATCTTAATGGTGAAGTTTTCCTTTTCGGGAGTCGGGAGACTGCGAGACAGGGATTTAGGGAGATGGGGATTTAGGGAAATTTCAGCTAAATTCCCCACTACCCCAACACCCCACACCCCACACCCCACACCCCACTACCCCAACACTCCACTTAAGAAGTATGTGCGATCGCCCTATCTTTCGCGGGCGACCCCTGCTAGGATAAAATACGGGTGAAAAATTGCTAATCCAAGGAGTACAGACGTGATTGAACCTTTAGTGCTAGGGATTGTCCTAGGCTTAATTCCCATTACCCTAGCGGGTTTGTTCGTTGCCGCCTATTTACAGTACAAACGGGGCAATCAATTCGGCTTAGACTAAATCTATCACGCCAATCCCCCGAATTGAGACAATCTCCCGTCAAGCTAGGCACTAGACGGGAGATTTTCCACAGGACAAATTTGCCGCTTAACAGATTGTGGCTGCCGGCGTTGCCATCCCCGCAAAACTTATCTGTCTTATTGGGAAAGCACTCGCCTAAAACCAAGAGCTACACGGCTGTTAAACTAGGAAAACGAATAACGGTTTCCGTGTATTCGGGAACCCATCCGGCGGTAGTGGTGAAGTAACGCACTGCTTTAACTCGTTTACTGGCAGTGAGGTGAAACCAGTGTTCGCTATGGGCAGGAACATTGATATATTCTTGAGGTTGAATAGTTAATTCCCCCTGAGAACCATCGGGAAAGACAAAGCCAAAAACCCCCTCCCCATCAATGATATAACGCACCTCATCGTCAGCGTGGGTGTGACAGCGCTCGAATTTGGCCAGTAAAGTGTCGAGATTGGGAATTTCAGGGTGTAAAACGATTAAATCTCTAGCTTGATAACCCGCTTCTTGCTTTAGTTGCTCAAAATAACCGTCTAAGCTGGTTAAAACTATTTCTTTTTCTTCGTCAGTCAGAGAAGCTTGTTTAAGTAGCTGATGGGTGGCCTCGTTTTCGATCGGCCAATAGTTCAAAGTAACATTTAATTTGGCCAATTCCAGACTAATATCGGCTAACTGGGTATAGGTTGTCCCATTCTCTAAGCGTAGTATCGCCATTGGTTATCATCCTCAAGATTACTTTTTCCATTTTAAAGTTTTCCAGAGGCAAGCCGCCTGATTTTTTGCCCCTCGATCCCTTGCCAGTTCCTAGGATTTTCTGCTCAAAAATGCTATTATGGTCTATATCTGGGGAATTAGCTCAGTTGGTAGAGCGCTGCGATCGCACCGCAGAGGTCAGGGATTCGAGTTCCCTATTCTCCATTTGCCAGAGATATTAACCGCTTTTCAAGGTTCAAGAAAGATTATGAACCAGTCTCAACTTCCCAAAAAGGCGTTACTTTTATTTCTGGGGAGAATAGCAGAGGATTACTGACAGAAAAGCTAAAAGATTTGACTTGTGGTGGTAATTTTCCTTGAAAAAATGCCATTAATTCCTGATCATTTCTCGGTAAGTGACTAAGGATAACTCCATTAGCTGAATTATCTTGAACAAAGCGAAAATTGGCTTGAGTTCCATCGAGATAATTAACGTTAATTATCACGGGAGGGATTCTAAAGAGTTGTTTGACTATTTTACCCAACCAAGAATATTCAAATTTAACTTGAACACGAGTAATCCCACTATTACGAGTAGGTAATTCATGGACTTGATCCCAAGTAATATTAGTAGTCTCTCCTAAAGGTGTTGGACTGCAACGACTGACTTTTTGTCTTTCTAGAAGATAAAAGTTGGTTTTGATTGCGGGGACTTGGAAGGGCGAATTTACCGAGTCAAGTTGATAATTACAAACCACATAGGAAAAGGCTTTCGGTTCATCAAAAAAAGGATGTCTGCCATCAATAGCTTGAAAGTGATAAATCAGATAATCTCTGGGAGATTGAGATAAGCTTTGATAATTTAGTTCATCCAGTTTTTCTGTATAAGCAGAATAGGATTGAATAATCGGCCGCGGTTTCCAATTAAGCTGATTGCCTGGAATAAGTGAAAATTCCCAGGGAATTATATCAATAGTTTTGCCTTGCACTTTTTCCAGCACAGAATCGGGTATTTTGGTAGCGGCAGCAATGACTTGTAAATTTTGAGTTGTACTCCTTTCACCTCGCATTTTTAATTCTCTGGGATTAAGCATAGAGGAAATGACAACCCCAATATTATTAGCCACCCTATCGGGACTGAAATTACTCCACTTGCGAGCATTTTCCAATATAGTCCAATTAGGACTAGAGGTGATAATAATACATCCCAAAAAAATTATTCCCCAAGCACAATAAGCAATTTTCTTAAACCGAGATTTTTTAATAATTGTTGTATAGAGAGAAGCTAAGAGAATAACCACAAGTGTAAAAACAACAACGTGAGCATCTTGCCTAACAAATCCATGCTTAAATGATAAAAATATAGGAAAAATATAGGCAATAGCTAGACTAATTTTTTGATCTATAATTGCCAGAGACATTAAAAGCAAACTTAAGGCAAAGCAGAGCAAGGCAATTAGTAAACGCGGGTAATTTCCTACAATACTCATCCCACTGGAATAACCCGAAGAAAATGCCCAAGAATTGCTCAAATATTCGATGAGAGAGGGAAAATTATCTAGATTAATTGTTTGGAGGAGAAGTAACCCATAAAGCCCATAAAATACTAACAGAGGTAACAAGTTAAGTAAGTAGTTCTGATTAAATAGAATATAGATTCTGCCTTTGATCCCCCTTGCCTCCCTTAATAAGGGCGGTGCCGATAGGCGGGCAGATCTGACGATAAACCAGAGAGTTAAAGCCACTCCTCCAGCAATGCAAAGATTAACTATAATGTGGATAAAGGCTGGGTTATAAGAGGCTGGATAGAGAAAAATAAAGGCAATGGAAGGAATGGTTAAAGTTAAGTTGATACCAGCGAGAACATTTTTTATAACTATCGATGGTGACTTTTGAAAATATCCCCGAAAAATATTAACAAATATGTAGATAAACAGGCTTCCTGCTAGATAAATTCCTAGAGTTAGTTTAGTGAGTATAGAGAACCCAGTGATCATGCCAATAGCTATAGCTAAATAATTGATGTACTTTTGAAAAAAGTTATCAAAAGACATGAGTATCAGGAGGATAAATGTTATCTGATAATCAACAGTAAAGCCGATACTGTTGTAGGGATTTCCTACTAGGTTAGCAAAATAATTGACAGCACAAAAACTATCTGATTGCTATAGCTTTTAATAAATAAAAATCTGAGAATAACCACCGCTAATAGACAAAGGTGTATCAACCAGCGAAAATAGATAATTTGGGAAAAGTTGTGATTTAAAGATGTGCCATGAACCAGATAGCCTAGGGGTCCATAGGTGAATATGATATCCTTGCCAAAAATTAACTGTTTATGGGCAGCATCACTAATGGCAAAAGCCCAAGAAGCATCTAAACCAATTTCTAGCCAATCAATAATAGGCAAATTTGCCAGAAAAAAGTAGGCAGTAATAATAATTAGTATTCCCTTGACGACTACAGGTGATTTGAGAGATTTTTTCTGCATAATTGTTCAGTTAAAAAATACCTTTTAATTCCTTTTCGTGGGTGTGAATCCAATCAAAAATATCTTGGATTAATTTTCTACCGTCTCGCTGGGGTTGCCATCCAGTTATAGAACTGATTTTGCGAGAATCAGTGATGAAAATTGGCATATCTCCGGTGCGATTTTGGGGAATTGCCTCAATCATTATACTATTGCCGGTGATTTCTTGACATAGTTTTGTAGTTTCATAAAGAGACAAGGAAAAATCTTGCCCACCCCCCACATTAAAAGTCTGCCCTTTGAATTGTTCTAAATTAGCCATCTGAATATCGATTAAATCGAGTAAGTCAGCTACATGAAGAAAATCTCTAACCTGTTTCCCCGTACCCCCATAACCGATATATTTTAAGGACTTCTGAAAGTAATGATTAGCCACCCAAAGGGCAAAAACTCCCTGATCAACTTTTCCCATTTGCCAAGGACCGGTTAAAACTCCACAGCGATTAATTAAAGTTCTTAATCCGTAGGCATCCCCATATTCATTAATAATCAATTCTGATGCTAACTTAGTGGAACCGTAGAGAGAACGGGGCAAATCTAAGGGAAATTGTTCACTGATACCAAAAGCAGAAACACCAGGTAAATTTTGCTGTTCAGATAACTGAAAACGAGTATCTGTTTCTGTATAGTTTAATTGATTAAGATAGGCGATGGGATAAACTCTGCTGGTGGAGAGAAAAATAAAATCTGCTTGGGTTTGTCTAGCTAATTCTAAACAGTTAATCGTTCCAATTAAGTTGGTTTGTAAAACGTAGCCAGGGGAAGTATAACCAGCTAAAACGGAAGGTTCTGCTGAACATTCTAGGATTAAATCCACTGGCAAAGCGGATGCTTCTAAGTCTTCCGCATTTCTGACATCTCCATGAACAAATTCAATTCCCGCCTGTTTAAGACGGGGAATATTCAACTCGGAACCGCGACGTTTTAAGTTATCTAAGGCGATAATTTTCCAGTCGGGATAGAGTTGGGCTAATCCTAAACCTAAAGAACTGCCCACAAAACCCGCACCACCAGTAATTAACACTTGCCTAGTCATAATTGTACAATCTTGATTAGTATTTATAGGTTACTTTGAATCACTGTATTGTCAGTAATTATCTGGGTTTGGTGGCTTTGACAAATAGCTGCCCACCCAAGAAATTCCAGAAAATAGGAAATTTTAAATAAATTTTGAGTAAGGTGGGTGAAGCGGGTCTTCCTTTCGTAGAAAATGGTAGAAAACGAGGAATTAAAGTATCGATTCTAAAACCAATTGTTTCCAATAACTCCTTTAAAGAAAGGTGAGTTATAGGTAGTTTATGATCGATAAAATCATAGTATTCTTTATAAGAATACTTAAAATTAGGTTGAATCACTAGAAGTGATCCGCCCGGAGTTAAAATGTCATAACAAAATCCCAAAACTTCGATTAATTCCTCCGCACTATTTAAATGCTCGAAAAAGTTGGAGATAAAAATTTTATCAAATCTGATATCAAGTTTTTGCTGCTCATTTATACTGAGAATATTGAGATTCAAGACCGTTACATCAGGATTAGCAAAAACTTTTGCATCAGGATTAAGATCGATTAAGTATTTATTTTTAGACCGAATTTGGTTAATAAATTCGCAGTAACCTCCACCAATATCTAAAACTGTATCATTGACAGTAACATGATTTTGTAAAAAATTATTAACTAAAACTTTCCAAAGAGCTAATTTTGCTTTTCTTTCTTGAGGATTAAAGCGACTTTCGTAAAGTCTCTTTAAGTATTCCATTTGTCGGGTTACTTGCTCGTCTAACATGGTTTTAACCTCTAAATTTACTTGGTTACTTTTGTCTAATTTTTTGGACAGGTTTACGCTTATAGTCGCCTCGAGAAAAGTGTTTTTCTAACCATATAGAGAGAACTATAAATAAATAACGACTACCCATTTCCTTGAGTTTTAACTTGGAAACCCCCGTGGTACGATTGCGCCAAGTGATGGGAATTGTCGTGTAGGAATATCCTCGCACGATCGCTTTTAAGGGCATCTCTACTGTTAAGTTAAAATGGTGAGATAGTAGAGGTGAGATTCCTTCGATAACCTCCTTACGATAGATTTTAAAGGCGTTAGTGGTATCATTAAATTTTAGCCCAAATAAAACCTGAATAAATAGATTAGCCAAACGATTAATGAATAACTTGTGCAGGGGATAATCAATAACTTTTCCTCCTTTGATAAAACGAGAACCAAAAACGCAATCGTAGCCTTCTTGGAGTTGATAATAATAGTCCACTATGTTATCGGGAGAGTCGGAATTATCGGCCATTACTACTGCCACCGCATCGCCGCTAAAATTTTCTAATCCACAGCGCACCGCAAAACCAAACCCGTTAGGATAATAGTTATTGATGTAGCGAATACGGGGATTTTCTTGGTTGATTTTTTGCAGAACTGCTTCGGTGTTATCTTTGCTATTGTCATTAACCACTAGGATTTCATAATCAATTTTATCCTCTTCTAAACGTTCAGATATTAAGTGGGTGGTGCTTTCGATGCAATCTTCTTCGTTGTAAGCAGGAATAACTATTGATAAGGTTTTTACTGCATAGTTATCCCTTGATTGACGTGGGTGAGAGTAACCGTCCATCTCGAAAGCTGGTGCTAATCCTTCGGGATAGTACATTTCTGTCTCATTAGTCTTATTCTTAGGTTTAAAAATTAGGCTATCACTGGCGACATAGTTAATACTAGCTCCCAGTAAAACCCCAATCATTGTGTTAACTCCGTGGCTAACTCCTAACCAGTTTAAGAAGGGAAATATCAAAAAAACTCGCAGTAAAACGGCTAAACCTGCCGAGAGATGATAGAGAGGAAGTTGTATCAAAATCACATCTCTAATTGTCCAATCTCCCCCAGTCCACACCCAGATTCTATAGATAAAGAAACTAGCAATTAAAGATATTTCTATCGAAATAACATTAGCAACATTTTCCAGAATTGGGGTATTGAATCCCAAGTCGTCAATGAACCAATAAATTAAGAATAAATTGATTAGAAATGCCACTCCCCCAGCAATGAGAAATCGGAAAATTTTATTGTTGTAGATTTTAGTTAACATAATAGTCTCTTAAATATGCTCTGGTTTAGTTTTTTTAGGTCAACATTGCTACTAATAACATCACTAATGTTCTCTGGTTAACTAATTAACAGAGTCCCTCAATTACTAGCAGTATATTTGGCTAAAAATTACTTTTGTAACGAAGGAAAATTAGCAAATAAAAGTTGACGAGAAGAATTATTGATTTACTCTAAGTCCAACGGCTAACGTTTTGACTAAAAATCTCTTTGAGAATATCCGTTACTGTGTAGGTTAACTGCCAATCAGGATAATGATTTTTAAACTTACTCACATCAGAAATCCACCAGATATGATCACCAATACGATTAGTCTCCACATACTGCCAGTTTAACTTTTTCTCCGCAATCGCTTCGCATTCCTGAATGGCTTCTAACATGGAACAATTACTAAAGCGACTACCACCGATATTATAAACTTCTGCCACTCGCGGGGCCTGATAAAAATGATAGAAAGCATTGACAAGATCGTAACTATGAATGTTATCCCGTACCTGCTTACCCTTATACCCATAAATACTGTATTCTTTGCCAATCATCGTACATTTCATTAAGTAGGATAAAAACCCGTGTAATTGGGTTCCCGAATGACTAGGCCCGGTTAAACAACCACCGCGAAAAGAGGCAGTTTTCATCTCAAAATAACGCCCGTATTCCTGTACTAATACATCCGCTGCCACTTTCGAGGCACCGAACAAAGAATGTTTACAAGCATCAATACTCATCAACTCGTCAATACCATGAGCAAAATAAGGATGATTTTCCGAGATTTCCCAACGTAATTCTTTTTCTATTAAAGGCAATTCATTCGGTCTGTCCCCGTAAACTTTATTAGTGGAACAAAAAATAAATACTGCTTGGGGACAGTGTTGACGAGTATTTTCTAATAAAACTAAAGTTCCGTTAGCATTGACACTAAAATCCATATAGGGATCCTTAGCTGCCCAATCGTGGGAAGGTTGCGCCGCCGTGTGGATAATTAAGGATATATCATGACTATAGGTTTTAAATATATCTGCAATAGCTTCATGATCCCGAATATCTACAGCGTGGTGAATGTATTTATCCCCGTAATCTTGCGATAATTTGGCTCGATTCCACTCCGTTGAAGCGTCTTCGCCAAAAAATACCTGACGCATATTATTATCAATTCCAACGACGGTATAACCCCGATCACAAAAAAATCTGACTGATTCAGAACCGATTAAACCAGCAGAACCGGTTACTAGAATGATCGCCATAACTATATACTGAATTTTTTGCCCAGTTGTTCAGAAATTTCCCAAGTTGAGAAAGCTTTCCCTGACTTTACTAGATAGGTTCGCCTTTGTCAATTAAACAGGAGGATATTCCCTTAACTGCGGCAATTCCCTCAAAAATGATCGTCTTATCCACTAGGAGTGATGTAATGGCGTTTTCTTGCCAGTAATCCCTAATTAAGTCCCCATCTCCCCCTGTTAAAATTATCCTGCTCTCTGGATATAAATTTAACCATTCCAGACTGAATTTTTCTATTCCCGCCAAAATTGTATAAATTATCCCACTTCTTATCCCTTCTGCTGTTTCTTTTGCCCACATCTGCGGTAATCTTTCCGGTAAGGACACCTCTGGTAAGGCTGCCGTCCGTTCCCTTAAACTGGCTAATTGCACCTTTAACCCGGGTAAAATTGCTCCCCCCACTAACTTTTTATCCCCATCCACTCCCGTAAAAGTTAAAGCTGTTCCCGCATCAATGACTAAACAGGGAAATCCGTATTTTTTTCCCGCACCTAAGACAGCTAAAGCTCGATCGATGCCGAATGTCGGATATAAATCCAGTAAAGGAATATCTTTTAAAGTAATTCTCCGTAAATTGCCATAATTTGCCCATAATTCTCTTTGGCTAGGAACCACCGAGGCGACAATCAATGCACAGTTGCATTCATTTGTCAAGAGTTTAGGGAAAATTTGTTGCAAAAATTCATTACTTAGGGGTTCCCTCAGGTGGGGAGTATCGAGACAAGCTAACAGAGTTTGACCGCGAAAATACCCCCAATGTAGCCGAGAATTGCCGATCATCAAACCGATCCAGTCAGTATCTTGCTCAGTCATTTAGTTAGGGTTTGCTGAAAAAGTTTGTTGGTGGGGGCAGGGTGTGGGGTGTGGGGTGTGGGGTGTAGGGTGTGGGGTGTAGGGTTTAGTTGGGGTTCATGCTTCAACCCAACCTACGTTCTGCCATTACTTTAGAAAAATGGTAAGCTAAGACGTATTTAAACCGCTTATTTTTAGATTAGCCGAATTTCCCCCCCCTTGCCCCCCCGACATCGGGGGGGTCTTGCCTTTTGCCTCTTGCCTCGTCTCAACAAGCAATTTAAATTACGAACAGCTTATTAGGGATCAGTAAAAAAGTAAACAGTGAAAAGACATTAGGAAACTTCTATTTAATACCGTTCACTAAAAACTCAAATCTGACGACTGATCACTGATCACTGATTCAAGACTGACTGCCGTTGATCAAAGTAATTACCGTCACTTCGGGGGGACAAAAAAGACGACCGGGAAAATAGGTTCCTAAGCCTCGATTCACATATAATTGATTTTCCCCGACTCGATGAAATCCCTCGGACCATTGCCAGTATCGGACTACTCTGCTAAACTGCCGGTGAAGGGGAACCCATTGACCATAGGGTTCTGGCAGCGATCGCCTAAGTTTCCCTAAAACTATCGGTAGGGAACCCATACCCGGGATAGTCACTTGACCTCCGTGGGTATGACCGGATAACTGCAAATCCACGCGCCAATCCTTTAAAACCATGGCCGTATCTGGATTATGGGAAAGGACGAGTCTGGGTATATCGGGGGAAATTTGCTCGAGGATTTGCGGGAAAAATTCCCCAGACCAATAATCGGCCAATCCGACGATGGGAAAATTTTCGCCGTAGGGTGTGGCGATTTCATTCCAGAGTACCCGAATTCCCACGCTAGTTAAGGCTGATCTCACCGTTTCCCTGGCGTTGGGAAGATAACTGTCATGATTTCCTAAACAAGCATAAATACCCCCTTGACTTTCGAGAGCTTTTATGCTATCTACCAGGGTAAAAATTGGCTGGGGACTATCGGTAATAAAATCCCCCGTCAGGAAGATCAGATCGGGTTTTTCCTGATTAGTAATGGCGATCGCTTCTTGCAGGACAGCTACAGGCAAATGCTGTTCATCGCAGTGCAGATCTGACCACTGCACCAACTTGATCCCTTGCAGATGTGCCGGTAGGCCAGCAATTGCGATCGTTAATCTTTCTACCTGTAAGGATTCTAACCAAAAGGGTCGCATCGGTGAGCCGTTGTCGGTGAGTAGTTACCGAAAAATTGGGTGTGTCAACAGTCTATCAATTCCCGATGGGGTTGTTGCAAACATCCCTCTTTTGACCATTAGCCTTGAAATTTACTGATAATTCTTTCCATAGCGGCCTCGACATTGGCACGACTATTAAAAGCCGATAGTCGGAAATAACCCTCTCCGGCGGCCCCAAAGCCGGATCCAGGGGTTCCCACCACATTACAGGTATGTAGCAGTTTATCGAAGAAATCCCAACTCGATAGACCTTGGGGCGTTTTTACCCAAACGTAGGGCGCATTTACGCCGCCATGGACTTCTAAACCGGCGGCGGTTAATTTTTCTCGGATAATTGTTGCATTTTGTAAATAAAACTTGACAAGTTCTTGTACTTGTGCTTGTCCTTCCGGGGAATAAACCGCCTCAGCCCCCCGTTGGACAATGTAGGAAACGCCGTTAAATTTGGTCGATTGCCGACGATTCCACAGTTTCCAGAGTTGCACATCGCTGCCGTCGGCCGCTTTGGCCATCAGACTTTGGGGAACCACGGTTAAAGCGCAACGGGTCCCGGTAAAACCGGCATTTTTAGAAAAAGAGCGAAATTCGATCGCACATTGCCGCGCCCCCTCGATTTCGTAGATGGAGTGGGGTAAACTGGCATCGGTGATAAAGGCCTCGTAGGCTGCATCAAAAAAGATAATCGATCCATTTGCCCTAGCATAATTAACCCAAGCTGTCAAGTGTTCTTTGGTAGCCGTGGCCCCGGTGGGATTATTGGGAAAACAGAGATAGATTAAATCGACTTTTTCCGTCGGAATCTGGGCAGTAAAGTTATTTTCGGCGGTAATTGGCAGATAAATCAAGCCCTCGTATTCGCCGCGTTCGTTGACCTCTCCCGTGTGTCCAGCCATAACGTTAGTATCGACGTAAACGGGATATACTGGGTCAGTAACAGCGATCGAGTTATTATCTCCAAAAATATCGAGAATATTGCCCGTATCACACTTAGAACCGTCGGAAATAAAGATTTCATCGGCACTTATCTCACAACCGCGAGCCTGAAAATCATGGACGGCGATTTTCTCCCTTAACCAAGCATAACCCTGTTCGGGCCCGTAACCCTTAAAGCTAGAGCGATCGCCCATTTCCTCCACCGCTTTGATCATTGCCTCGCGACAAGCTAGGGGCAAAGGTTCGGTGACATCCCCAATCCCCAGACGGATAATATTAGCATCGGGATTAGCTGCCGCAAAAGCTTGGACTCGTCGGGCAATTTCTGGGAAAAGATAACCCGCTTTTAGTTTTAAGTAATTACTGTTAATGGTTGCCATAATTATTCTCGTTTCAGTCGCAACCTTTAATTCTATAATAGTCGGTCGTCGGCCGTCAGTTTCGATCGCCCTCCTTCATGGACTGGGAGTGAGTGTAGGCGGTTGTCTTTCGATATACAATCAGAGAAAAACCTCTTAATAACTGACATTAGTATGGGTGAATCAAAACGTCGTCAATCGGCCCTGGGTGATAAGTATGGACAGGAGGAAAATATCCTGCCTTGGCTACCGATTACCAAAAGTCAAGCGGCCCAAGCTTACAAGTTAACCACTAGGGGTGCCTGGATTGGTATAGGAGTTTTAGCCGGGGTTTGGGTGGTTATTCGTTTTGTCGGGCCAGCTTTCGGTTGGTGGAATGTCCAATAACCGGTTAAGGCTGCATCAGTTTGGGGGTTAGGGTTTTAGGGTTTTAGGGTGTTGGGGTTTTAGTTAAAATTCCCCCACTTCCCCACTTCCCCACTTCCCCACTTCCCCACTTCCACCAGAAAATTAATTTTATTGGTTTGCCAAGATCTGGTCATCGATCGCCAAGTCTATTTCTTGCCGATCGCGACCGGAAGCGAGATAATCATTCTGGAAGGAGTCTGTTAAACCACTGACGAGATCATATTCAGGCTGCCAGTTTAACTCCCGGGTAGCTTTATTAATATCAGCGTAAAAATGTTGAACCCGCAGGGGGAAAGGTTTCTTTTTGCCGAAGTCAAATTTTTTGGGGTTATAGTTAACAATCTCAATTTCCTCGGCATTTTTCCCCATGGCTGCCGCGCAAGCTTTTGCTAAACCGTTAAAAGTTACATAGCGATCGCCTGAAATATTATACACTTGACCGATAGCCTGAGAATTACCCAATACTGCGGCCATGGCCTTAGCTAGATCGGCAACGTGACCAAATTGGGTAAAATGTTCCCCATGACTGGGTATAGGAATAGGACGATTACGAACCAAACGGTCAAAAAACCAAGCTTCTAGGTCATTATAGTTGCGCGGTCCGTAGATATAGACTGGACGGATGGAAGTCCAGGGTAATCCCATCTCGCTTAAATAGTTTTCTGTCTCGTGTTTTCCCTTGTGGCGACTTTTGGTATCTAGTTTATCCCCTTCTTTATGGGGCATTTGGTCGGATTTTAGATAAACCCCCGCCGAGCTAACATAGACAAAATGCCGGATTCTGTCCCTAAAAATTTGGACGAGGGGCTGAGTATCACTTAATTCTCTGCCATTATTATCGAAAATTGCCTCAAAGCTTTCATTTTTAAGCTTTTCTTTAAGTTGTGAGGCATCAGTGCGATCACCATGAATCTGTCGTACTCCGGCAACCGGAGCGGGTTTATTGCCACGATTGAATAATACTACTTCATGACCCTGTTCTACTAACACTTTAGTCAAAGAAACACCGATAAATCGGGTTCCACCCATAATTAAAATTTTCATCAGTCGCCATTGTCAATATCAAGGTTATATTATCCCTCGATCGGTGCAGTTTAAAAACTGTGCTTTTTAGGTTTGTGTCATCAATCCAGTCTTTTGGGGGGTAGAACCCCCCAAACCCCTAGGGTTGATTCATAGTAGGGTTGATTCATAGTAGGGTCGATTCATGAATCAACCCTACCTAATGGGGGTATCTGACAGTTTTTAACACCTATCCACTTATTATGAATGATGAAACATCTTCAATTATTGACCAAAATGAAAGAGAATACGAAGGTTTAATCGTGTCTCTAGAGGCAAATCAAGAGAGATTAAATATATTGATTTGTGTGTGTGATCAGGAAAAATTGCGAGAAGAAATCATCGATCGCTATAGCAAAGAATTAGAACCAGTAATCCCTTGTTATCGGATTGATTTAGATCAAAAAGAACCGAGTTTAAGAGCAGCAATTGCTAGTTTAGTCTCCAGAAAACCAGAGTTACTACAAAGCAAAAACGCCGTGATCACAACCACAGGAGTGGAAAAACTACACTCGATCTCGCGTAGCGAGCGCGTTGCGACCGAATGGCAACGGGAAAAATCGGAACTAGATAAATTTTTTGGTTATCTGCAATGGACAAGGGAAGGATTGCGAGAATTTCCCTATTCCATCGTTCTTTGGGTAACAAGCACAGTGGAAGTAAATTTACGCAAAAAGTCCCCCGATTTTTGGAGTTGGCGAAAAGGAGTTTTTCGCTTTATTTCTCCTCCAAGTAACTTTTTACCTTCTCAGGAATTTTTACCAATTTTACAATCTTTTGACGAAATTACTATAGATAAAGATATTCCTTTAATCTCTAAGGAAGACTTGTTAGAACTAATCGAGCAAATCGAGGTAAATAAAGGCAAAAAAGAGCCAAGACTAGCGAGTTTATATGCCAGTTTAGCTAAGATTTATAACCATCGTTTATTAAATCTGCCATTGGTAGATTATCGTCAGGAACTTCTGCTTGCGATCGAGTATTATCAAAAAGCGATCGATTTACAAAAAGAGTTAAATCTAGAACTTGATTTAGTTGCGAGTCTCGACTCATTAGCCAGTATTTACTATTCCCTAGGAGAATACCAAAAAGCGATCGAGTTTTATCAACAGTCTTTAGCAATCACACGGAAAATCGATGATCGAGGGGGTGAAGCGTCTTCCTACAATAATTTAGGCAGTGTTTACTATTCCCTAGGAGAATACCAAAAAGCGAGCGAGTTTCATCAACAATCCTTAGCAATCAAACGGGAAATCTCTGATATAACAGGAGAAGCTTATTCCTATCTAGGTTTGGGGAATGTTTACGGTTCCCTAGGAGAATACCAAAAAGCGAGCGAGTTTTATCAAAAGTCCTTAGAAATCTTTCAGGAAATGGAGTATATCATAGGAGAACCAAAGACTCTGTTTAATCTGGGACTTACCTACTATAAACTCGATCGTATATCGGAAGCGAAAGAAGCATATCTTCAAGCGCGGAAATTATTTCAAGCATTGGGGTTAGCAGGATATGTTCAATATTGTGATCAGGCAATTCGGCAATTATAATTACCCAGTCGCAATCGAGTAAAAATTTGTTGCTTACCCCTTGACTTTTGCTTGTTTTAATGATAGGAATTAGCGGACTTGATTGCTTATCTCACCCGATTTTAAGCCAAAACTGGTTAAAAACCGCTATAACGTTCCTCTAACCAGGGATCACCTCGTCGATGGTAGCCATTAAGTTCCCAGAAACCCAATTGCTCTCGATCGAGAAATTCTAAGCCATTAATCCATTTAGAACTTTTCCAAGCGTAGAGATGGGGAACAACTAAGCGCAGCGGACCACCGTGGTCGGGGGGTAAAGGTTGACCAAACAGTTGAAAAGCGAAAAAATTATCCTCGTGCAGGAACTCCTCTAGGGTCAGGTTAGTGGTATAACCGCCATAACAGTGTTGCATGACGTGGGTAGCTTCCGGCAGCAGGTCAATTAAGGTCATAAAATCCGATACCTTAACTCCCGTCCAAGTCACATCTAATTTTGACCAACGGGTGACACAGTGAAAATCCTTGGTAAACTCCGACTGCGGTAGGGCCATAAAATCCGACCAGTTAAAAGTTTTAGTCGTGGCCACCTTTCCCCAAACCTTGAATAACCAGTTCTCGGTCTTGATTTGGGGAGTATCCCCGTAGGTAAGCACAGGAAAACCACTAGCGAGATATTGGCCCGGAGGAACTCGGTCTTGATCGGGAGATTCTGGTTTTTTAAAGAATTTGCCTAACATTATTTGAGACTCGCAACGAAAATTCTCAACAAATCTTAAAATATGAGGGAGCGAAAAGGTCTTCTATACCTCACTCCCCACCATCAAGTTATTCCTCGTCTTCCCCTTCTTCTTCCTCTTTAGTGGGATAGACAAAGCTGTTAGAACGACCAGAAAGGACAGATTTACCCAAAGATAAGGCTTTTTGCGCTTCCCGCTCCGCTTGCTTTCTCCAGTGCGCTCTCCGTTGGTCGCGCTTGGCATTTGAGGTTTTCTTCTTGGGACAAGCCATAGTATTTTAACGATAGTTATAGACTCACAACCTTTCTATTCTACTCCCTATTTCCCTAATCGGCTCGCTCACTTGTCTGATTCCCTTGCTCACTACTGCCCAAAATATTGATAAAACTTAATAATTATCATTGGCTTACCTATTTATGTTTAAAATCCTATATAGCTATGTAGTCAAGTAATTTCCATCATGGTAACTACCGTCGAACCCCCCTCCCAGAAAAAAGCTGTTCTACGCGAAACTATCCTCACTCCTCGTTTTTACACCACTGATTTTGAGGCTGCCGCCAATTTTGACCTTTCTCTGCAAGAAACCGAAATCAAAGCGATGTTAGAGGAGATGCGGACTGATTACAACCGGCATCACTTTGAACGTCAGCAAGGATTTGAGAACTATCAAGATAATCTCGATGAAAAAACGAGAAATGCTTTTATAGATTATCTAGAACGCTCCTGTATCTCCGAATTTTCCGGCTTTTTGTTATTTAAGGAACTGTCACGACAACTAAAAAGCCGTAATCCCTTGTTAGGGGAGATATTTCATCTTATGGCTAGAGATGAGGCGCGCCATGCAGGATTTCTCAATAAAGCCATGGCTGACTTTAATATTTCCCTCGATCTAGCCAAAATTACCAAAACCCGTACCTACACCTTTTTCCCCCTTGAATGGGTTCTCTATACAGTCTATCTCTCCGAAAAAATCGGTTATTGGCGTTATATTCTCATTTATCGTCATTTAGAAGAACATCCCCAGTATAAATTTAATCCTCTCTTTAATTACTTCGAGAGTTGGTGTCAGGACGAAAATCGCCACGGAGATATCTTTAAAACCTTGCTGCGCGCTAAACCGCAATTGTGGAATAATTGGCGATCGAGATTATGGAGTCGTTTTTTCCTGCTTTCCGTCTTTGCTACCCATAGTTTAACTGTACGGGAACGCTCAGACTTTTATGATGCTTTAGGAATGGATGCGATCGCTTTTGACCAAGAAGTAATTCGTCAGACTAATAATACCTCCGCTCGCGCTTTTCCCACCATT
>NZ_JADBVM010000081.1:0-11157 GCF_020244875.1 Microcystis sp. M44BS1 | reverse complement strand
CATGACCGAGATATTAACGCCAGTAAAAACATTTTGGCCGCAGGGCTTGCGGTGTCAGTCTGTAGAGCGACCATAAGACCAGAACAGAGTAAATCTGTTAAGGCAGGTGCGGAACCCCGCAAGGGAAAGAAGCAGAAACCTAAATCGTGAGGTTTGGGAATCGCCGTCCGTTTTACGGCGGCGAGGATGTCAATCTATCACCCAATTACGCAATACTGCCCTCGCCCAAGGACTTCTCAGCGCGGCGGGATTAGACACAAAAACTTGGGTACAATTGGGAGTCAATCTCGCCTATAATCTGCCCAATAGTCGCAAGGATGAATTAGAAGCAGACCGACTGGGTTTAAACAATCTAGCTGAGGCCGGTTATGCAGCCAAAGCCATGATCTCCTTTATGGGAAAATTAGCACAACAAGGCGGTTCTACCCCGACAATTCTCAGCACCCATCCTGCTACCGGCGATCGGATTTTGGCACTGCAAAAACAGCTTAATTCCCTTAATAACAAGCAGAATCAAGGTTTAGACGGGGATTATTACCAATTGCAGCTTCGTTCTCTCCGCTAATCATACAATTTCCCGAACGGATAAAAACTCGGCCACCGCTTGATTAAAAGTTTCAGGTTCCCCTAAAAATGCCCAATGATTACCCGGTATCTTTTTAATTTCTAGAGAAGTTAAATACTTTTTGTAGGATTGAATTTGCCAAGCAGTGCGATTTAATCCCTGTTGGGGAAGGATTAATAAACTGGGAATATCTAAAGTTTTAGTTAATCCGGCAAACCCCATGACATCCTCAAAAATTTCCCCCCGTGCCGATAAAGTGAATTTACTGCTCCAACTGCCATCAGCTTTTTGTTCGATGGCATTTTTAAACACCTCTTGCTGTAGATTTGACCAACCTTTATATTGTTTTAATTGACGAGCGATCGCTTCTATGCTCTGATAACTATCAAAGGAGCGAGTAATCTTTAAAAAGGGCAAAACTTGATAGAGAATTGGAAAAGTTATCCTAATCCAACTAGGCATTTTATCGATAAAAAAGGGATCGACTAAAATTAAACTCTTAAATACTTCTGGCTGTTGATTTGCCCAAATTGCCGCTATTTTAGCACTCCAAGAATGACCTAAAATATGTGCTTGCGTCCAACCTAAATGATTAATTAAAGCCCTTAAATCGCCAATATAATCCTGAAAGTGATAACCGGTTGCCGGTTTACCGCTTTCCCCATGTCCCCGCAAATCTGGGGCAATAACTTGATAATTTGAGCTTAAATAATCGCCCAAACTTGACCAAACCAAAGCATGATCCGCCATGCCGTGCAATAATAATAGAGGCATACCTCGATCGCTCCATTGTAAATAGGAAATTGCCATCGAGTTATTGGTAAAAGTCTGGCGTTGTGGCATAAATTCTCGGCTGATTTTTACTCTATAATTTAAATATCACTTAATAAAACTTCATACAATGGCACGACAATCTCCGCTCACTGGGACTAGCTTAGAACAATTGTCTTGGACATGGCAAGGTCACACCATCCCCTACACTGTGGGGGGAGAAGGACAACCCCTAGTATTAATTCACGGTTTTGGGGCATCTATCGGTCATTGGCGCAAAAATATCCCCGTTTTAGCGGAAAATGGCTATCAGGTCTATGCGCTAGATCTTTTGGGATTTGGGGGTGCGGATAAGCCCGCTTTAGATTATAGTCTCAACCTTTGGCAGCAGCAAATACAAGACTTTTGGCGGGAAAAAATCGCAAAACCGACGGTATTTATCGGTAATTCCATCGGAGGACTGATTACCTTAATGCTGATGGCAGAATCTCCCGAAATCACTGCTGGAGGCGTAATTATTAACTGTGCCGGAGGATTAAACCATCGTCCCGAAGAATTAAATTTCCCTTTGCGTTTAATCATGGCTGCCTTTACCGGTTTAGTTAGTTCCCCCGTGACAGGAAAGTTTATTTTTGAACAGGTAAGACAGAAAAATCGCATCCGTAATACCTTAAAACAGGTTTATCGGGATCATACCGCGATTACCGAGGAATTAGTCGAAATTCTCTATCAACCCTCCTGTGATGCGGGTGCGTGGGGAGTGTTCGCATCGGTGTTGACGGCACCCCCCGGACCTTCTCCCCTGGAATTATTACCGCAAATCGATCGCCCTTTATTGGTACTCTGGGGAGAGGATGACCCTTGGACACCGATCGCTGGCTCGGTAATTTACCAAGAAAGAGCTAAAATGGGAAATAATACCCAATTTTATCCGATTGCCAAAGCTGGTCACTGTCCCCACGATGAACATCCCGAAAAAGTTAATCAATTAATTTTGAGTTGGCTGTCGGAAATGAGGATTTAGTCAGTTATCGAAGATTTTAGCGATTAATAGTTACTGGAGAAATCTGCCAATCGGGGCGAAGATTTTTCGCCCCCCGGAGATAGACGTGCTGCATTTCCCCTTGCAGTTTGGGAGTATTAACGTGGAGAATTATGCGAATACACTTTTCCAGACTACCAGCGACGTGCATCTGTTGCACATCGAGGAGGGGGACATTTTGCCAGTGGGGACGTTCACGAGCGATAGCAGCGGGGAAAATCACGTCTAAATCCTGAGTTGCCGTAAAGATAATACTAACAATATCATCGGGATCGAGACTATTGTGGATTTCGATCGCTTCGAGGAGTTCTGTTACTGCTTCTCGTATAGCTTCAATAGTATTAACCGTTACCGTCGTCGCTCCCCGAATGGCTCGAACCTTCCACTGCACGATTGTCATCCTCCGCTAATCCTGATGAGTCAATTTTAGGGGTTAACGCGCCCTTTTTCTCGACTTTAATCTGGCCCTCAGGGTCGGTATAACCACAATAGTTGTCCGTTAACTTCCAATTCAAATTCTAGACGCTGTAGGGTTTTTTGTAATCCTAGGGGTATTGGGGAACGATTGCCCGTCAGACGACTGAGGAGGGGTTTCGGTTCTTCGATAGTCTGACATTTAGTTTTATCTGGGGGTAATCCTGCCAATTCTAGCGCCCAAAGTCGGGCATCTTCCTCGGTTCCCAAGCGATCGACCACTCCTAATTCTAACGCCTGTTGACCGGTAAAAATGCGCCCATCGGCAAAACTTTTCACCTGATTGACATCTAAATCTCTCGCTCCGGCGACGGTTTGCAGAAATTGCTGATAACTGGTATCGATCATATCCTGGAGAATTCTTTCTTCCTCATCAGTTAATTCTCGATCGAAGGAGAGAATATCTTTATAGGGGCCCGATTTAATCACTTTAAACGAAACTCCCACCTTATCCAACAATCTTTCCAGATTGTTCCCTCTGAGGATAACACCGATCGAGCCGGTAATCGTGCCGGGGTTAGCCATAATATAATTGGCCCCCATACCGATATAAACGCCGCCAGAGGCGGAAATATTGCCAAAACTAGCGATTATTTTCGTGTTTTTTTGTAACCGCTTCAATGCTTCATAAATTTCTTGGGAATCCCCCACGGTTCCCCCGGGGGAGTCAATGCGGAGAAGTAGGGCGGGATATTGCCTTTCTTTGACGATTTCTAGGGCTTTTAAGACTCTTTTGCGGGTATCGGAGGCAATTGCACCTGTAATTTCTATTCGAGCGATTTGTTTGTGGGTTTTCGGTTTAAAAGGCCAGACCATCAGGTTTAAATATCTCTAAAAAAAGGACTCTTTCTAATCTAACGCTTTGATCGTTCCGGGTTAAGCAGACATTATATTTCAGAATTTCCAGCTAAAATGTCTGGTTAAGTGTTTGACATCCTCACCGCCAGGGCCGGACGGTGATGACCGGGCAGCTCGAACAAGATTTATTCAGCAGACCCTAAGTAGGGCAAGGGGTAGTAGAAGCTGATAGGCAAATCGCCATTCGGAGCAATTACCGACCTGAACAAGGAAATTACAGATTTTTTCAAGCTAGGATCAAAGATTTTGTATCGAAAAATACAAAACTGGTCAAAGTGACTGTTTAGGATGGATTTTTTGAGAAGCTTAAGAACCGATTCATACGTCAAAGGAGTTTTCCATGCCCGAAACGCCACAAGAAGTCTTGAAAATGATTCAGGACAACAATATTAAGATTATCGACCTGAAATTTATTGATATGCCTGGTATCTGGCAACATTGCTCGTTCTACTACGATCAAATCGATGAAAGCTCTTTCAGTGATGGTGTTGCCTTCGATGGTTCCAGTATTCGCGGTTGGAAAGCAATTAACGAATCCGATATGGCCATGGTTCCCGATCCTACCACTGCTTGGATCGATCCCTTCTACAAGGAACCGACCCTAAGCATGATCTGTAGCATCAAAGAACCGAGAACTGGTGAATGGTATAGCCGCGATCCTCGCTCTATTGCTCAGAAAGCGATCGATTATCTTAGCAGTACCGGTTTAGGTGATACCGTATTTTTTGGACCAGAAGCGGAATTTTTCCTCTTTGATAGCGCTCGTTTTGACCAAACCGCCAACGCAGGCTATTACTACATGGATAGTGTCGAAGGTCGTTGGAATAGCGGTAAAGACGAAAAAGAGGGAAATCTTGCCTATAAACCCGCCTACAAACAGGGTTATTTCCCCGTTAGTCCCACCGACACCTCTCAAGATATTCGCACGGAAATGCTCTTAACCATGGCCGACTGCGGAGTTCCCATCGAAAAACATCACCATGAAGTCGCTACTGGTGGTCAAAACGAGTTAGGGATTAAATTCTCTACCCTAGTACGGGCCGCTGACTACTTGATGACCTACAAATACTGCATTAAGAACGTGGCGAAGAAATACGGTAAAACCGTCACCTTTATGCCCAAACCCATCTTTGGTGATAACGGTTCCGGGATGCACGTTCACCAGTCTATCTGGAAAGATGGTCAACCCCTGTTCGCCGGGGATAAATACGCCGGACTTAGCCAAATGGCACTGCACTACATCGGTGGTTTGCTTAGACACGCTCCCGCACTCTTAGCTTTAACTAACCCCACCACCAACTCTTACAAGCGTCTCGTCCCCGGTTTTGAGGCCCCTGTAAACCTGGCCTACTCCCAAGGTAATCGCTCCGCTTCGATTCGGATTCCTTTATCGGGAAGCAACCCGAAAGCCAAACGTTTAGAATTCCGTTGTCCTGACGCGACTTCTAACCCCTACCTCGCTTTTGCAGCTATGCTCTGTGCCGGTATCGATGGGATTAAAAATCAAATCGACCCCGGCGAACCTCTCGATGTGGATATCTACGAACTCAGTCCCGAAGAATTGTCAAAAATCCCCTCTACCCCCGGTTCTCTAGAAGCAGCTCTGGAAAATCTCGAAAAAGATCACGCTTTCTTGACCGATTCTGGTGTCTTTACCGAAGACTTTATCCACAACTGGATCACCTACAAGCTCGATAACGAAGTTAACCCGATGCGCTTACGTCCTCACCCCTACGAGTTCTCTCTCTACTACGATGTCTAAGGTTTGATTGACCAATCATTAATCCTAGGGTAGGCTTTTGTCTGCCCTTTTTTTTCCGAATCAGCAAGTCAGTCCCGATGAAAAAATTTTCACCACCGCAGATGAAAGAGGTTTCCTTCCCCACACCCCACACCCCACCTGCCCCCCCGATGTCGGGGGGGTTGGGGGGGCCACACCCTGCCACCACCGAAAAACTTTTTGCCGCAAACCCTAGTATAATCCCTTGCTGCCAATTAAGTAGGGAGGCACAATTATTTGTAGGATGGGTTAGCGGTAGCGTAACATAATCGGGCGTTGGGTTTCATGCTTCAACCCAACCTACGTTCATCTTATATTTAATTCCACCCACCCACTTAGCATAAAATACGATTAATTGACCAGAATTTTGGGGCGATAGTTTATGGAACGCGGGTTATTGTGGACACCTTTATTAATTCTATTTATTTGGTTGGCTTGGAGTGGTTGGAATGAATACCAAAAAGTGGAAATCTATCGAGCATGGGCGGAAAACTTCGAGCGAGCTAAGTATGATATATATTCTGTCTTAGGTCAAAAAGATAAAATTATCACTTGGGGAAAACCAACTCGTAAGGGAGTGATTAATTTACAAACTTTTTCCCTAGAGGAGGTCAAAGAAATCCGTCTGTTAGTTAATAATCAAGTGGTGGATTTAGATGCTCTTCCCCCCCAAGGTTCCCCTTGCCTAGAATTTATTTTTAAACAGCGATCGCCTGAAAAAATTCCCTTTACTGAGGTTGAATTGGCTAGTGGGTGGGCGAAATTTTTACAACAACAAATCCTAATTTAATGGCGATAATTTCTAGCGCAATCTTCCTGAGCGCAGGATACCGACAACTAACCATAAACCGATAAAACTAGCTGTAGCAAATAATACGGTACTGATAATAGTTAATTGCCGAGATTGGGCGCTGGCCGTAACAATAGCAGCCCCGATAATTAAGGAACCAATAATCACACTAAAAGCTAGTCGATTGGCGGAATTATCTAAACTGCGACGGAGATTATCTAATTCCCGAATTTTCAGATTAACATTTAAAGTTTCTGAGGTTAAACCATCTAGTAAAACTTCGATTTGACGGGGAGATTTCAGGGAAAAAGATTTCAAGTCTAAAACTGTTCTTAGGGCAGTTTGTAGGGGAGTGCTACCGATTAACTGTTGTTCAAGAATATTAGTTAATAGCGGTTTGACTTCTTCTAGGATATTAATATCAGGATTAAATTTTCGGGCAGTTCCTTCTAGATTAGCGAGACTTTTAGCGAATAAACCTAAATTACCCGGAAGTTTAATTCTATTGCGACGGGCAACTTGCAAAAGTTCATAAACTACCTCACTAAAGTTAATTTGATTTAAATTGAGGTTATAATATTTTCGCAGCATCCGCTCATAATCCACCTCTAATTGTACTAAAGTAATCGGAACGACTGACTCGGACAGTTTAATAGTTAGTTGACTGCATCTTTTCGCATCTAAGTCAACAATTGCTAATAACAATTCTGTTAAAATTTGTTGAGTTTGCGGGTCTAATCTGCCCACCATACCACAGTCAATTAAAGCTACTCTACCATCATCAAGATAGAAAATATTACCCGGGTGAGGATCGGCATGAAAGAAGCCATCAATATAAATTTGTTGAAAAAATGACCGAAACAAAATCCTAGTTATTTCGCTTTTTCTTTGGGAAATTGCTTGCTCAGTTGCTGGTCTAGAAACATCGGCCTCTAAAATTTGTTTTCCCTCTAACCATTCTAACACTAATATCTTGGAATTAGTTAAGTGCCAATAAATTTTAGGAATAACTAACTGTTTGGGTTCTGACCAACGACTCTGGGTTAAATTATAGCGTAATTGGTCAGTATAATGACCTTCTTGGGTGAAATCTAATTCCGCATTGACTGCTTTAATAAACTCCTCTGCTAAGTTAACAACGTCATAACTTTGACCAAATTCTGTTAGGGCAACTAAATCAGCAATTCCCTTAATTAAGGCACTATCTTGGGCGACAATTTTTTCGATCCCCGGACGTAAGACTTTAATCGCTACTTCCTCCCCGGATAATAAAGTTGCCCGATGAATTTGCCCGATCGATCCTGCGGCGATCGGTTGGGTATTAATATACTTAAATACCTGTTCGATCGGTTTGGCTAACTGTTCAGTGATAACTATTTCTATATCTGTCCAAGCAACGGGAGGAACTTGCGCTTGTAGGGCAGTTAAAGCCTCGATATAATTAGCAGGTAGCAGATCGGGACGGGTACTAAGTAACTGTCCCAATTTGACATAAAAAGGACCCAATTCCACGAGGATTTTTTTGAGAACTTCTGGGGTAGGAATCTGGGGATTTTCTGTTTTTCCTAGGGTTAAAACCCCGCGCATATAGTCCCAACCGTTGCCGAGAACTATCTCAAGGATTTCTTTTTGTCTTTGACTGGTTTGGGGGAGTGAGAACACGGTATTATCAGTTATCAGTTATCAGTTATCAGTTATCAGTGGGTAAGTTATCAGTTATCAGTGGGTAAGTTATCAGTAAGTTATAACGTAGGTTGGGTTGAAGCATGAAACCCAACGCCCGCTCATGTTACGCTACCGCTAACCCATCCTACAAATAATTGTGCCTCCCTACTTAAGTTATCAGTTATCAGTTATCAGTTATCAGTTATCAGTTATCAGTTATCAGTAAGTTAGAACGTAGGTTGGGTTGAAGCATGAAACCCAACGCCTTAGTAGATTTACAAAAATGAGATGCACCCCTTATCGATCCTATAACAATTTCTCTAATTTGGGATCGGTTTGTAATTGTTTGAGAACCTGTTTAATATCTTGGGTACGATCTTTGTGGACAACGAGAGTCGCTTTCCCGTCGCGAACAATTACCAGATCTTTTAAACCAATAGTAACGATCGCTTCCTCCTCATCACTAGCATAGATAATAGCCCCTTCCGTGTCCAAACCGACATGATTGGCCAGTTCAATATTTTTGCCCTTTGCTTCTAGTAATCTTTCCAGAGAATTCCAATCTCCCAGATCATCCCAACCGAAATTAGCGGGTAAAACGTAAGCGAGTTGGGTTTTTTCCATCAAAGCATAATCAATACTTTTTTTCTCTAAATCCTCATAGGCAGCGATGCCCCGATCGCTCAGAGGTTGTAAAATATTATTAGCATGGGTTTTTAGCTCCTCTAAAACCACTTGTCCCTGAAAGATAAACATTCCGCTATTCCAGCTAAAAAGTCCCGTTTCTAGGAATTTTTCGGCCGTGGTGCGATCGGGTTTTTCTGTAAAACGACTCACTTTATAGACGGGTAAATCATTAAATTCGCCCTGATTTTCTCCCTGTTCGATATAACCGTAACCAGTGGAGGGATAATCGGGTTTAATCCCTAAAGTAACGATCGCTTTTTGGCTGACGGCCACTTCTACGGCCGCTTTTAAAGTGTTAATATAAGCCTCTTGATCACCAATATAATGATCGGCAGGAAAAAAACCGATCGCCACTTCTTTACCATAACGTTTTATCACTTCTAAAGTAGCCCAAGTCACAGCCGGGGCGGTATCCTTGCCCACCGGTTCCACTAATAGGTTACTCTCCGGTAAATCGGGCAGTTGTTCCCGGACTCCATCAGCGATCGCACTAGCGGTAATTACCCAGAGATTTTCCCAACCTGCCCCTAAAGATAATAGACGATCGGCCGTTGCTTGTAAAAGACTGCGACCACTACCATCAAGACAGAGAAACTGTTTCGGACGCGCTAGACGACTGAGGGGCCAAAAACGTTCCCCTTTACCCCCGGCGAGAATGACTGGAACAAGCGACTGATTCATAAAAAATTGACACTTATCGGTTAAGTTGAACCGATTGTATCAGACGGCAGCGAGGGTTTTCCTGACCCAAAGCTAAAAAGCGGGCAAATAACCCGCTTTCTAGCAAAAATAACCGAAATATTGCGATTAGAAATTCATTTCGGCCGCTTGTACTGTTTCCACTTGTTTTTTCTTAATAACTAAGAGGATTTGGCAGAGCATAATACCACCGAGGAATAAGACTAATCCTTTGATCCGGCCGGGATTTTGTAGGACAACTTCCGTCTCTTTTTGACCAAAACCGCCGACATTGGGGTTACTGGTTAAAAATTGTCCCACTTCGATCGCTTGACCTTCCGAGACGATTAACTCAGGTCCTGGGGGAATATTTTCCACCACGGGGCCAGCTTGGGAAGCGATGGTCACTTCATAACCACCGGCTTCGGTTTTGCTGATCTGGCTAATTGTACCGGCAGCACCCGCTTTGAAGGCGTTATTATTGCTAGGTTCACCGGTGGGGTACACTTGACCGCGACCGCGATTGGCCCCTAAATGCACAGCATATTTACCGAAGTGAATACCCTTATTTTGGCTAGGATCGGGGGCCAGGACGGGGAAAACGATTTCTTTGTATTGATCCCCGGGTAAGGGGCCGACGATAACCACGTTATCTTGACCTTCTTTGTAGGATTGGAAATAGACTCCACCGAGTTTTTCCTGCATTTCTTCGGGAATGCGATCGGGGGGCGCGATTTTAAAACCATCCGGTAGCATTAAGACTGCACCGACGTTTAAACCCCCCTTGGATCCGTCTCCTAACACCTGTTGACTGGCGGGATCGTAGGGGATTTTTACTACTGCTTCAAAGACGCTATCGGGTAATACCGAGTGAGGGATTTCAATTTCGGCGGGTTTTTGGGCTAAATGGCAGTTCGCGCAGACAATCCGACCGGTCGCTTCTCTGGGGGTTTCCGGGGCGGTTTGTTGCGCCCAAAAAGGATATGCTTGGGCAGATTGGGGGTTAATGACATCGCTGGTTAGGAGTAGGGAAACGGTAGCGATCGCCACGAGGACAGCTTTCACTAGGGCCTGTCTGTGGACTTGCGGGAAACTTAAAAAGTTGAATGTTCTCATCGAAAAACTGGGTCTGAAACCCCGCCCTTTAGCGATAGCGGAGGGCGGCTTTATATAAGTTAGCGAGAAACAATTAAACCGTTAGAATGACGGATTAACTGAATCTTGCTAACAGCCATCTGTCCCAATCGTTTCCAATTAGTATCGCTTACAGATAGCTGTTTTTCGGTATCTCCACTAACATAACCAATTCCTTTGGGAGAAGAAACTAAATCTCCTTTACGGAACCCATGTCCTGTGGTAGAGCCACCATATTTACGTCGTTTACCACCTTTGGAAAAAACCATCAGGTGAAGTTGACGACGACTAATAGGAGGACGTTTGATGACAGCAAAGGGAGCGTTTGTTACTTTGACAGAACCTTTCCAATCGTATCCATGTCCACTAGAATTGTGGAATGGCAAATAATCTAAAAACTGAAAACAGGCAAGAGCAATGCCATCGTTAGCATGACTTTCTGGTGATTGTTCTGCTTTATTTTTCGACTTTTCTAGTCGCAAATATTTTCTGAGATTAGAGGTTTGCCAACCAAAGCGAGTATGGACTGTTGCCAATTGAGACAGTTGCTCAATAGCCCATTTTTGTCCGAGCATAACCGGCGAGAAACCTTTTCCAGACTTAGCCCCTTTTCTACCTGAAGTTAAATCAACATCGGCTTTGACATACTCAAAGTAAATATCGGTAATTGGATAGATTTTGGTTAGTTCCGAAACGACTCGAAGTTCAAGTTG
>NZ_JADBVM010000080.1:0-23453 GCF_020244875.1 Microcystis sp. M44BS1 | reverse complement strand
TGTAGGCTATCAAATTTCTGGTTAACATCCTGTTGCAAGATATCAATTTTTTGGTTAACTTCCTTGATGCTGTCTTTGATTTCCTTGAGGACGGATTCAAGACTATAAGTAACGGTTTCGTTAGACATTTTGGTAACATCCCTGGGAGTAATGATAGTACAATAATTTTATTTTAATCCTAAATCTGGTTATTAAAGACTGATTACCTATTGCCTCTCCTGATATGTAGGGAAGCACAATTATTTGTAGGATGGGTTAGCAGTAGCGTAACCCTTGCAGGTGTTGGGTTTCATGCTTCAACCCAACCTACATTCTGTCTTTAATTTCCTTGAGGACGGATTCAAGACTATAAGTAACGGTTTCGTTGGACATTTTGGTAACATCCCTGGGAGTAATGATAGTATAATAATTTTATTATAATCCTAAATCTGGTTATTAAAGACTGATTACCTATTGCCTCTCCTGATATGTAGGGAAGCACAATTATTTGTAGGATGGGTTAGCAGTAGCGTAACCCTTGCAGGTGTTGGGTTTCATGCTTCAACCCAACCTACGTTCTGATTATCTATTGCCTCTCCTGATATGTAGCCTATACTCAACGGATTTAGTATAACTATCTCTGCCATTAATTTTGAAAAATGCTATAAATTTCCTCGGCAATATTTCTGCTACCTCCGGACTCTCCCACTCTAATTTTGCCATTTTCTAAACATCTGTGTAAATAACGAGAATCTGCCAAAATATCAATAATTTTAACCGCGGCATTTTTAAATAAATTCACCTCCGTGGGTTTCTGTCCAATAGTTATCACCGATTCCCCTAATAAGCGCATCTGTGCCTCAGCAAAAGGATAGGTAAATTGGGGACCAAATCCGGGTATTTGTAGGACGGGTTTTCCTAATCCTACTGCTTGTTCTACTGCTGTACCCGCCATGGCTAAACAAGCGTCACAATGGTGTAGAATATCGGCAAAAGCATCACGATAACAGCACAATAAAGCCCCATTTTTCTCTAATTTTCCCGCTCCTAAATAATGCCATCCCTCTTGTTTAGCTAAATTTTCTAAGTCGGTTTCTCTGATACTAGGAACGATAGCAGCCCGAAACTGCATCGGTTTAATTTTAACTATTTCCTCACAGACTTGTAACTGTAAAGCCAAATTACTCAAAGCTTCGGGTAAACGACTCCCCGCTAATAAAGCAATCATGGGAATTTGACGATCTAATTCTAAATCTTTACCCGTTGGTGTTAAGACATCCATAATCGGATAACCGGCAAAAATCGCTTTTTTAATACCCCGATTTTGTAGGTCTGTTGCTGTATATTTATCCCGGGTAAAAACTCTTAAACAATTCTTCGATCTTAAACATAATTTTGTCAGCAAAGGTAATTTAATTGTGCCTTCGTAATAACTGGAAGTAGAAACAATAAAAGCCACAAAGGGACGACTGGTTAAACGAGCGATCGCAATCGGCACGATATCCCCCACTGCTATCAATAAATCACAATCCTTGCTAACTTTAAAAGCTGCCTGAATTTGCTGAATAGTTAGACTAATTAATCCCGCACCAATATCCTTAATCCAATTCAAAGGATTGGTATAAATAATTCCCCCCGATGGCATAGTGGCAGTGGGGGCAATAATTGGTACTGACAATTTTTGATAAGCTTTTCCCTCTCCCACTAAAGGCAAAGCAGCTATAGATAATTGGGGCTGAATTTTTTGTAATTCCCCCAGAATTAAACTAGCATTTAAATCCTCGCCATGACCATTACTAAGAAATAAAACCTGTTTAAGCATCGATTTGTTATCCTCTATATTTCCTGGCTGCCAAAGAAACTGCCACCGTCACCGATTTTGCTTCTATTTGCTTGCTGACTAGCAAAGTATCGCCCATTTTTAAAGCGGCAGCTTCAGCGACGCTAGGGGTTCCTTCTTTCTTGTTGACAATAGCTGAGGGATTGGGGACATTAATATCTCTCAACTCCTCAGCAGTAAAGGTTTTTAGTGGCAATCCTTGCTCTTGACAATAGGCAATTAAACCCCGTTCATTAGCTTTGATGTCAAGGGTGGCAATACCGGCAATAGCGGCTAAAGAGAGGTGATAACGCTTAAAAACATCCCTAATTGCCCTATCTATGACCGTTTTCTCCGTCCCACGGATGCAACCTATTCCTAACCATAATAATCGTCCATGGCACTGCACTTTTGCCCCAGAAGGATCGGGGTAAAAACCAGGTTGGCTAAAACCTGTCCACAGGGGACCTATCCCAATTAAATCGATTGCGGGTGAGTGGAAAGCGGGGGAAGCGCTAGTCATAGAAGACTACAATATTTTTACCGGTTGAAATTGTTCGCCTTCGTCCAGTTGCCAAGCTTGTAAATCGATCGCTCGTCCTGAAACGACGGAGACAATTAAATAAGTATATCCTGACCAGGCTAATTGGCGATCAATTTCCGAGGGAATGGCGGCATGATCGGGATGGGAATGATAGATACCAATAATTTCTAGCTGGTTTTCCCGCGCCGATTTTTGAGCTTGTAAAAGCACTTCTGGCGCAATACTAAAGCGGTTTTTCCTATTACCTGACCAGTTATTTTCTGTGGTTTGCACGGTGATCACTTGGGCTGCTGTTTCGGTAATTTTTCCCAAGAGTAACCCACAACATTCTTCGGGATAGGTGGATTCTGCGTGGGTGAAAATACGCTGGGAAATTTGGTCTGTAATCAGGATCATAAGGGAAAATTTTCAAAACCTATTGATGTTAGTTTGCTTTAGCTATAGGGAACTTGAAAACTGGGTGCATCTCAATTTGGTCGAAATATCTATAGGACATTTTGGACGCAGGCGATGCGCCCCTACCATTGGCGCAATAATATTATTGTAGGGACTAATTGCCTTCGCCCTCTTTTAATAACTTCTGCATCGCTGACTCAGGAATAACTTATTCTTGGCCGGTTCCAGCCAATGTTAAATTTATCTTATTGTCCCCTAACCTTTGCCACTGAACTGATAAATGTCGATCGATTTTCGCAATCTTAATACACTTTGGGGTTCTATTTTAGTCGAAACATTGGCCCGTTTGGGATTGAAGATAGGGGTGGTTTCTCCCGGATCGCGATCGACTCCTTTAACGGTAGCCTTGGCAAGACATCCCCAGATTGAAGCTATTCCCATCTTAGACGAGCGCTCGGCCGCCTTTTTTGCCCTGGGATTAGCCAAACAATTGTATCAACCGGTGGTTTTAGTCTGCACTTCTGGCACTGCCACGGCTAATTTTTATCCCGCAGTCATTGAAGCAAAAGAAAGTCATGTCCCTTTATTAATTCTAACCGCCGATCGCCCCCCAGAATTGCGTCATGCTCATGCCGGTCAGACTATCGATCAAGTCAAACTCTACGGTAATTATCCCAACTGGCAAGCGGAAATTAGCTGTCCTAGTGCCAATATCGAGCGTTTACGCTATCTCCGTCAAACTATCATCCACGCGTGGTGGCGCTGTCTTGATCCTGTCCCCGGAGTGGTGCATCTCAACTTACCATTTCGGGATCCCCTCGCACCAACTCCCGATCTAGAAATTAACAATTTAGAGGCTAATTTTGACCAAGAGGCTTTTTTTAGCCATATATCTCGGCAAAATATGCCAATTAACCACTCAATTCTCGAAATTCCTTCTTTACCCCGCCAAGGAATTATCATCGCGGGATTAGCTTCCCCGCAAAACCCTGAAAGTTACTGTCAGGCGATCGCTAATTTAGCTCGATCGCAACAATATCCCGTCTTAGCAGAAGCTTTATCTCCTCTGCGAAACTATGCAGGTTTAAATCCCTATCTCATCACCACCTATGATTTATTATTGCGGAATCCTGCCATTAAAACCCAATTAACCCCCGATGTTGTCCTGCAAATTGGGGAATTACCCACCAGCAAAGAATTACGGACCTGGTTAGAAGAAATCGACTGTCCGCGCTGGATTATCGATCCCCATCCCGATAATTATGATCCTCTACAGGGAAAAACCGGACATCTCAGGGGAAATATCGAGCAATTAGGACATCTATTCCCAGAAAAACCCGATAATAACCGAGAATATCGAGAATTATGGCAAAAATTCGACCAGCAAGCCAGATTTAAAATCGATCGCCTTTTGGCAGCAGAAACTAAACTGATTGAAGGAAAAATCCCCTGGCTGCTCTCCCAATACCTCCCCCCCCGCACCCCGATCTTTATCTCTAATAGTATGCCTGTTCGCTATGCCGAATTTTTTAACCCGCCTAGCGATCGCCAAATTCGTCCCTATTTTAACCGCGGGGCCAATGGCATCGACGGCAACCTCTCCACTGCAATAGGAATGGCTTATAAAAATGTCCCTAGTCTGCTATTAACGGGAGATTTAGCCCTATTACACGATACAAATGGTTTTTTAATCAAAAAATATTTTGTTGGCTCCTTGACCATAATTTTAATCAATAACAAGGGGGGAGGCATTTTCCAGATGTTGCCGATCGCCAAATTTGACCCTCCCTTTGAAGAATTTTTTGCCACTCCCCAAAATATCGACTTTTGCCAACTCTGTCGCACCTACGGTATCGATTACCATTTAATCAGTGATTGGACTGATTTTCAGGAAAAAATCGCAGTTTTACCAGAATCAGGTCTAAGATTACTAGAAATATCCTGCGATCGAGCTTTTAATACTCAATGGTTCCTCAGTAATTATGTGTAGGGTGTGGGGTGTGGGGTGTAGGGAGTGGGGTGTAGGGAAGTGGGGTGTGGGGAAGTGGGGAGAATAAAGCTGCCTATTGCCTATTGCAAGAGTGCCTATTGCCTATCCTGATAGGTAGCCTATGCTCAACGGATTTAGTATTAATTCCCTTTTTCGAGAAAGTGAATACAATGGGTGGAAAGAGTTAAAAGAGTCCGATGAATCGACAAAGACGGCAAAAATCAAGACAATTTTCTCTCCCTAGATATTCTATCTTTCCCCCGGAACAATGGCGATGGGGAGTGACTTCTTTGGTGATTAGCTTGGTCTTGTCCCTACTGATTTTAAAACTGAATAGCTCTAGTCTCTCCACTGCCTCTATAAATATTTTTAATCCCTCCACTGTGGGGGAGAATTTAGCTGGTAAGAGTCTAGATGAGTTAGAAAAGCAGAAAATCGCCGAATTTTTGCAAATTGCCCCGCCAGACACCGAATTAACCCTCGATCGCACTCCTTTGTTTATTCTCCACGATACAGCTTGGAGTATGACTGCGGGTAACATCGAAGAACAGAAAAAATATGCTCGCGGTCCGATGAAATTGGGTCCCAATGTTTACATCCCCCGCAAACCGAATTCCAGGGATAGAGACATTTTAGACTCGATCGCCCGGCCTTTTTTTGAACGTCACCGTCCCACTGCCACTTTTTATGAACAAGCGGCCGAAATGCTGCCCGCAGACACCAGAGATCAATTAGTGCGTCAACTGTGGCAACTTACCCCAGAAACTATCCGCGTCAAGGGTTTTGCACTTGCTTTAGAGGGTGTTCCTTTGAGTACGCGATCGGCTCCTGAGTTAGAAAAAAGAGCAAGAATTTGGTTAAATACGCCTTCAGAAGCCGTCTTTAGGCGTTTAGTCAAGCAATATCCCATAAATTACTTTGATGGGGCAAAAACTACCGCATTATGGGCAACAGAAGCGATTTGTCAGCAGCTATCTCACCCTAATTGCGATCGCTTGCGACCGGTTTTTGCCGAAAGAAATCGTCGGGTTATCTCCAGTGTTAACATTGAACTGGTACAAGCGCCAGGATCCCACTGTTTGACCAAAGGACGCTTGCAACCCCTCCCCGGTTACAGCGATTTTCAATACCAACAAACGGCGAAATATTATCTCCTCGCAGCCTTACAAACGGGACAATTACCGCAAATTGTCAGCCATTTTGCCGTCGATAGTTTTCTGATTAATCAAGGAAAATATCCCCATTGTGACCCCCGGGGTTTTGATCTACAACGTCTCTACAATCTCATCAGTGAAGCTTTGGATTATGAACCCGGCACTGTTTACGGTATCGTCCCTCGTTACGGCACAAATATTCTAGCCGGTGATAATATTTGGTGGCATAATCGAGTTTTTGATGCGCCCAATTTACCCACAACTTTAAATTAGATCTGATCATTTAGAAATGTCCACTTCTCCCAAAGCTTCTAGATAGGTAATCGCCGCTTCTAAAGGAGAATCGTAGCCATAGGAAAACTCCTCAAACCAGCGTCCTTCCTCCGATTTGGTATCCAATTTATCTAACCATTGCTTCGCCTTTCTAGTTAAAGCTTCTCGCTTGCGCTGCTGTTTTAATGCCGCCGCTTTTTCTTTTTCCGCTGCCTCTTGTTGTTGCCTTTCTTGGTTTTCTAAGGCTAAAGCTTTTAAAACCGCATCGGTAGAAGAATCGCCGGCATAATTAACCTTAAATTCGGCCGGGGAACGATCTTTTTCTTGGCGAGAAGAAGGGGACGGCATCGGTTTTTCCTGATCCCGTTTCTGGTATTCTGCCTTCATTTGTGCCAGTAAATCTTCTATTTCTCCCATAATGATCAAGTTAGAAAGTAAAAAGTTAAAAAGATAATTGCTCTGATTCCCTCTGCCTTAATAACTAAGTAGGGTCTGCTGAATAAATCTAAAAACCTTGTTGGATAAGAATTTTAGACTTTTTTCCCATCAAAAAGTGCCAGACCTTGGGGGGATCGGGGGGGAAATTTAGGCTCTTTTTCCCTGAAAATTAGGTAATTGACCCCCTGAAAATGGGTAAAACCCCACACCCCACACCCCACACCCCACACCCTACCCCCAGGAAAAACTTTTTCAGCAGACCCTAAGTAGCTGGTTATAATTAAATTGAAGATGGATCCCCCCTTAATCCCCCCTTGATAAGGGGGGTGTCTGACAGTTTTTAACACCTAACTACTGAATAATGGGTTTCCTTATTTTTCCAAACGGACCACATACCATTGTAGATAACCCCCCTCACCCAGGTCTAACTCGCAGTAATTATCGCGCAAATAGAGAGCTTTTTCCTCAAAACTAGAGAATTTTGCCAATTGTCGGGGACAAATCTCCGGTTTTGCGGCGATTAAATCCTTTAACTTATCCCGCAACTGGTCGGGAGTCTGGAATTGTTCAGATTGATCGGCCTCAAGGACAAGAAAATAGTCCCCTTGATACATAATAGAGTCGGGCATCGCTGTTTGATAGTCTCAGTAGGAAAAATTTTTGGCTATCTTTATCACTTTATCGCCTCAAAGCTCGATCGACACCACCACTATGACAGACCATCTCACCAATCCCTTTCTCAGTCTCCCTTACGAAAGCGCCATGCAGGACTTGGGGGACCAATACTACGATCAAGTTGCGGCTGCGGATTTTCCCCATCATATCCTTCGTTTTCGCAATGATGCTTTATTACCTTTGGTGGGAATTGAGCCAGAATTAACCTTAGATGAGCATTTTATCGAGGCTTTTGGTAAATTTCAATCCCTGACCCCTTTTTTAGCCCTGCGTTACCACGGTTATCAATTTGGCGAGTATAATCCTTTCTTGGGAGATGGTCGCGGTTTTCTCTACGGTCAAGTTAGGGGTATTGATGGCAAATTATACGATTTTGGTACGAAAGGATCGGGACGGACCCCCTATTCCCGTCATGCGGACGGTAGGTTAACTCTCAAGGGTGGAGTTAGAGAAGTCTTAGCTGGGGAAGCTTTACGCAGTTTAGGGGTGAATACCTCTCGCTGTCTCAGTTTGGTGGAAACGGGAGAAGCTCTCTGGCGGGGTGATGAACCTTCCCCGACGCGATCTTCGGTGATGATTCGAGTTAGTAATTCTCATATTCGTTTCGGGACTTTTGAGCGTTTATTTCATATTAAACGTGGCGATTTAATTAAAAGACTCCTCGATCATGTGATTATTTATTATTATCCTGAAATCGATCCTCAAGATAGCGATCGCTATTTAAAATTTTACGCCGCTTTGATTGAAAGAACCGCTAAATTAGCAGCCCAATGGATGGCCGCAGGTTTTTGTCATGGGGTTCTCAATACCGATAATATGTCAATTACTGGGGAAAGTTTCGATTATGGTCCTTACGCTTTTATTCCTTCCTATAACCCCCAATTTACGGCGGCCTATTTCGACTACGGTGGCCGTTATAGTTATGGTAATCAGCCTTTTATCTGTCGCTTAAATCTAGAGTTACTACAATCTCCCCTGTCCATGGTTGTTTCCTTGTTAGAGTTAGATATGGCTTTGGCTAACTATGACCAGCATTACAATTTTTATTATCAAAAAATGATGCTCAAAAAGTTAGGTTTTGAGGATATTTTTACTCCAGAATCCGCTTTACTGGTCAGCAAAACTGTGGAAGTTCTCCAAGAAACTGGCCTCGGTTATCACGAATTTTTCTATCAATTAAGTGAACAATTTAATTACGGTTGGCGAGAAAATAGTTCTCTAATTATTGAAAATATGGATTTACCGAAAGCTGATTGGCAACGTTGGCGAGAATTATATACTTTGGTCTTAAATCAATTACCCTCAGATTCCTTGACTCAAATTGACGACACCTTAACGCATTATAATCCTAAAACCGCTTTACTTAGACCGCTAATCGAATCGGTTTGGGAAGCCATTACCTATAAAGACGATTGGCAACCTTTCCAAGAATTAGTGATAAAATTACAAAATAAACAGTAATTAAGTAAGAGGACAAAATTAATTTCTTGGTTAGAATAGGCAACAGGTGGTTAAATATGTGTAATTAATTATCTCTAGCTACTTATTTAGGTCATTTCCTGAAATGCGTTGGACAAAAATTGACCAGACTTGGCGATCAATGTTTCCCTTCTAACCATTAAGAGTGTCAAAATAATAGTAAAATTTTGTGACAAAGTGCCGTCATATCTAAGAATCTTTGCTAGAACTCTAGAAAGCTTCTGTGATCAGTCTCCTTCAAGGAGATTGTTTGCAGTAAGCTCTTCTGGCTAACAGGCTTTTGGGTGTGATATGGGGAAAGTTTCTTGCAATTGCGCCTAAATCGAGTGATATACAGAAAGTTGATCTATATCGTTACTCTGGAGAGTGTTGTGCAGAAAGTTGACCTATAATGTGTAGTAAAACAATCCGTAGGGTGCGTTCCCTAATGGGGGTCTTACTGCTCCACCGATCGATTTTGAGGAACGCACCATGCACATTGATTGAAGCTGTGAGTTTAGGTGGAATGCTGAAGGCACTGGGTAGTGCGATGCCAAAGGCACTGCGTAGCAGATCGCCGATCTGGTAGGGTGCGTTCCCTAATGCAACTTCTACCGCTCCACCGATCGATTTTTGGGGAACGCACCATGCCCATGGATTGAAACTGTGAGTTTAGGTGCGATGCCGCTCTGGTCGGACCAGTTGAGGAATGTTAGCGAAGATTCCCAATGTTTGGTTAAAATAGAGGGGCAAAAGTCGCCACAGGGTCGCTTCAATGACAGTTCGACAACCCCGCTACAGTAAAGAAGAATTTGCTCGACGTGGTAATGAGATTTATCAATCTCAGGTACGTCCCCAAGTCGAGGAGGGTAATCAGGGGAAAATTGTGGCAATTGACATTGAAACAGGGGCTTTTGAAGTAGCGGATGATTTGGTAAGCGCAGCGAAGCAACTTTCTGCACGAGTGCCTGATACTCAGACATGGTTTGTTCGCATTGGGCATTCAGCCGTCGATCACTTTGGTGCACGGAGCCTGAGAACAAAGCCATGATGCAAGGTCGTGTAAATCAAGGGTGTGAGGCGACGTTAGCGATCGCAGTCAGAAACAATGAAACAACGCAGATAGTAGATGCTGTAATTGATACAGGATTTTCGGGTTTTCTCACCTTGCCGTCTGACATAATTGCTAGGTTAGGGTTTATTTGGGAGGGTCGAGATCTGGCGACGTTAGGCGATGGGACTTTCTGCACGTTTGAAGTTTACATCGGGCTTGTGATCTGGGACGGGCAATATCGTGAGATTTACATCAACGAATCAGAGACGGTTCCGTTGATTGGGATGCAGCTATTACGAGGATACGATTTGCGAATTCAGGCAATTGAGGGTGGTTTAGTTATGATCGAAGCGTTGAAGTAGAGTGCGATGCTGAAGGCACTGGGTAGCAGCACGCCATCGCTGTAGCAACGTGGAGGCTAGAATATATTAAGCCCTATCGTTAGATGTTGTATATGACTGAACGACTTGAGCAGGCGATCGCCCAATTAAAAACCTTGTCAACCGATCAACAGGACGCGATCGCAACTCTAATTTTGGCAGAACTCGAAGAAGAGCAGCGATGGAATGACTCCTTTGCTCGCTCACCAAACTTGCTGGCTAAACTAGCAGCCGAAGCAATGGCAGAACATCGATCGGGTAAGACTCAAGAATTAGACCCAGAAACGTTGTGAAGTCTTTTACCACTGCTGGTTTTCGGGAGATGTTTTCTGAGCTTCCAAAACCGATTCAAGAGCAGACCCGCAAAGCGTATCGGCAATTCAAAGAAGACCCAAGCTATCCCAGCTTGCGATTCAAGAAAGTCCATCCACAGCTGCCCATCTATTCTGCACGCATCAATAGGGATTATCGTGCTGTCGGTCAATTAGAGGATGATACGGTGATTTGGTTCTGGGTTGGTTCCCACCCAGAGTACGATATGCTGCTTGACCAATTGTAGTGCGATGCCGAAGGCACTGCATAGCAGATCGCTATCACTGTAGGGTGCGTTCCCTAATGCAAGTCCTACTGCTCCACCGCTCGATTTTGGGGAACGCACCATGCCCACTCAAAATCGGTAAAACCCTACACCCTACACCCCACACCCCGCCCCCACGAAAAACTTTTTGCCGCAAACCCTAATCAATTAACGCTCATTCTTAATTCTCCTGGCTACTGGCTCCTTACTCCTCACCTAAAGGAAGATTTTTGATTTTTGCAAGAGGTCTCTTGTTTGAGTATGGGACTGACTTCTTGGCTTCAGGCTCAAATCCCGTCAGTCCCGCTCGCTCAATCCTTGACTGGGTAAGCTTTTCCAACTCTTTGACCCCATCTTGCTCCCAAAAATGAGCGAACGATGAGTCCCATGAGAGGAAACTTTGCCCTTGTCAGTGCGTCTTTGGCCTCTAAGCAAACAAGTGTCACGCTTGCGATAGAATAGATCGGACTTAGCCTAAATGGGGTCAGGGAAAGAATGTGCGGAATTGTTGGCTATATCGGAACCCAAACAGCGATCGATATTCTCCTAGCTGGTTTGGAACGTTTAGAATATCGGGGTTATGATTCGGCAGGAATTGCCACAATTCTCGAAGGTGAATTACATCGAGTCCGCGCCCAGGGAAAACTCTACAATCTGCGGGAAAAATTAGAACAGGAAGTTAATCCCTCCCAAATTGGCATCGGTCACACCCGTTGGGCAACCCACGGCAAACCCGTAGAAAGTAATGCCCATCCCCACACCGATAATAGTCAACGGGTGGCAGTGGTACAGAATGGCATTGTCGAAAATTTTCAGGTATTAAGAACAGAATTAAAGGAGAAAGGCTGTATATTTGACTCGGAAACCGACACAGAAGTTATTCCCCATCTAATCGCCAGTTATCTACCCAAACCTACCGATGAAGACTACTTGGGGGTGAGTCCTTTCCTCAAGGCAGTTTTAAGGGCAATTGAACGTTTAGAGGGTGCTTTTGCCCTAGGGGTGATTAGTCCCGATTATCCCGATGAATTGATTGTCGTGCGGCAACACGCCCCTTTAATCATCGGTTTTGGTCAGGGGGAGTTTTTCTGTGCCTCCGATGTCAGTGCTTTGGTTCCCCATACCCGGGCAGTGCTGTCCCTGGATAATGGCGAAATCGCTCGGTTAACACCCTTGGGAGTAGAAATTTATAATTTTGAGGGCAAAAGAGTCCGTAAAAGCCCCAGAGTCCTCGATTGGAGTCCGACGACCGTAGAAAAACAGGGTTATCGTCACTTCATGCTCAAGGAAATCTACGAACAACCCGGAGTGGTGCGCGACTGTTTAGGGACCTATCTGCATCCCCATTGGACAGCACAAAATGAGGATAATGTCAACCCGATAAATATTAATTTTTCTGAAGAAATTTACGATAATTTAGAACATATTCAGATTTTAGCCTGTGGAACCAGTTGGCACGCTAGTTTAGTCGGTAAATACTTGATCGAGCAGTTGGCAGGTATTCCCACCAGGGTACAGTACGCCTCGGAATTTCGCTATGCACCCACCCCCCTGATGCCCAATACTTTAACTATCGGGGTGACGCAATCGGGGGAAACAGCCGACACTTTAGCGGCTTTGGAAACGGAAAAACAGCGTCGTTTAGGATTAGAAAAAAAATATCAGGCCCGGATTATCGGTATTACTAATCGCCCCGAAAGTACCCTAGCACAAATGGTCGATCAGATTATTAATACCCAAGCAGGAATCGAGATCGGGGTGGCGGCAACTAAGAGTTTTACGGCACAATTATTGGGTTTTTATCTCTTAGCTTTGGATTTATCCTATCGTCGTCAAACTTTGTCTTTAGAGAGAATCGAGGAAATTATTAATGGAATGCGATCGCTGCCAAGATTAATCGAGACTGTCTTAGAAAAACAGGAAAAAGCGATCGAAGAATTAGCCCATGAATTTAATGACACCCAAGACTTTATTTTCTTGGGACGGGGGATTAATTTCCCCATTGCCTTAGAAGGGGCCTTAAAACTCAAAGAAATCAGTTATATTCATGCGGAAGGCTATCCAGCAGGAGAAATGAAACACGGACCCATCGCGCTTTTAGATGCAAAAGTTCCCGTAGTAGCGATTGCTATGCCGGGGATAGTTTATGATAAGGTTCTCTCCAATGCACAGGAAGCAAAAGCAAGGGATGCGCGATTATTGGGAGTAGTTGCCGACAGCGATACGGAAGCGCCAAAAGTCTTTAATGATTTGTTGTATGTGCCGGAAATTGAAGAATTATTATCGCCAATTCTAACAGTAATTCCCCTACAATTGCTCTCCTATCATATCGCAGCCCGTCGCGGTTTAGACGTGGATCAGCCGCGCAATTTAGCCAAAAGTGTCACGGTGGAGTAAAGTTCAACAGGTTGAAACTATCCGATCAAGCGGAGATATCTGATCGTTGTGCTTTGCTGTTCTATGTTGTTCAGGTTTCATCCCTTCGGTAAAATCGAGGGTCCCCCCCTGACATTTATGATAAAATCAAGAGGCCGACTGACATCTGAGAAGCGATAGCAACCATGACGGGTGTGGACTTACAGCAATTATTACTAGAAAAATGGGGTCGTTCCTACGATATCCAGCTGCGACGCATCAAAGATAAGGTTCATGTCCAGGTAATGTGGAAATATCTCGAACAAGCTTCTTTTCCCCTCTCCGAGTCCGAATATCTGGAACATCTCAATGCGATCGCTAATTATCTCCACGAATGGGGTGGTTTTAGTCAATTTCAAGCTTTTATCCGCGAAACCCGCGAGCGTCCCCGTCTCGGTAAAGCGGTTAGTCTGGCCTTAGATCTAGGTGAAAGGGCATCGGAATGGCTGATCAGTGATCAGTGATCAATTATCAGTGACCAGTGGGATTGTTAAGTGAACAGTATACTGCATTTAAATTGCGTATTGGATATTTTAATACAAATGCTCGAACTCCCCACTCCCCCATTCCCCCACTTCCCACTCCCCCATCTCCCTCTCTAGCCACAAAAAAGGCGTTAAGCTTAACCTTAACGCTTGCCTTTGATTTAATGACAGTGACTAGCTCTTGCGACGAGAGAAAGCGCCAACACCAGCAACGGCTAAGATACCCAGGATAGCAGAGGGTTCGGGAATATCAATAGTAACACCGGATTTTTGGAGAGATAAAGCATAGCTTTGGGAAATCTGACCAATACTATCAACGCTTCTGGTGAAGGTGATGTTGTAAGTTCCGAGAAGATTGGGATAACCATTAGGCTCCTTAAAAAGCATATTGCCCATTACACCGTAACTTGTCGTACTACCACCAGCATTAGATACAAAGGTACCGTAAGCCACGCTGCTAGTGATATCACCGATCACAGTGCCAGATCCTGGACCGACGGGATAGGCAGTGTTCACAAATACGCTAATAAAATTAGCTAGAGGAGAGGGAGCAGTAAACATGGACATCATACCAGTACCAGTGCCAGTTAATGCAAAACTGGCAGGAATAGAAGTAATGTCAGCAATTGTCACACCGCTAAATTGACCCGTAGCACTGTTTACTGCGCTGACGTTCAAGGGTTTAAGCATTGGGTCAGTAGTTCCCCACTGGTCGATGTTTGCATTCCCAGTGATGGATAAAGTACCGGCGAGCACCGTCGCTGCCTGGGCAGCACCGCCGAAGCCGAAAGCGGCAACGCTGCCAGCGATGGCAAGAGCGCCGGTAGTTACTCGTCTAGAGATGTTTGTGATCATTTTAAGTGGTTTGTTACTTTTTATTAGGGCAAAGTACGTAGACTACGCACTCTAGTATAGTTATAACCTTGCACAGATGAAATGTCAAGTTAATGGAATGAAAAGAAAGTGAGATGCTCCTTAGTAGGGTGCGTTAGCGTAACTCACCAAAAACCTTTCTTTGTGGTGCGTTACGGCAATATTCAGAGCTTGATTTTTGCCCTAAAAACAAGGGATTGCCTAACGCACCCTACCCAACTACTAGAAGCATAACGCAATCGCAACAATGCAATCTACTTCGGTTATCGTACAGCCCTTATCTAAAGACTTGTGTGATTTGAAGCGGTCAAGGAAGTATTTATGGTCACAGGTAAGCTAAAACGCTGATCATTAGACCTCGACCTAATATTATGTCAAGACTAAAAGTTTTTCTAGTTAGGGTTTGCGGCAAAAAGTTTTTCCTGGGGGCAGGGTGTGGGGTGTTAGGGTGTTAGGGTGTTAGGGTGTTAGGGTGTTAGGGTTTTAGTTGAAATTCCCCATTCCCCCATTTCCCCATTTCCCCACTTCCCTACTTCCCCACTTCCCCATACCTTTGAAACAGGATTTAGTATTACTGGTGACAGCAGCTACCCAATTTTTTTTGGTATTTGTTATGCTGATTGTTAACAATTTGTAATCTTTGGGAAAGTTCCTCAATACTGCATGGTCGTTTCTGCTACAATTCCACCCCTAGCTCAAGATACCCTCGCGCTGAAAGCGGTGTGGGCAAATATTGGCTATGATAGTTGTCCCCACCATTACAATTTCCATCTTCACACCCATTGCTCCGATGGTCAAATGAGTCCCCAAGACTTGATGAGACAAGCGTTAGACATCGGACTAAAAGGATTGGCAATTACCGATCATCACTCGATCGAAGGTTATCGACAAGCCCAAATTTGGCTAGAAAATCGGCATTTAAAGGGTTCTCTACCCCATCTCTGGACAGGGGTAGAAATTACGGCGAATCTCTTAGACACAGAAGTGCATATTCTTGGCTATGGTTTCGATCCTACTCATACCGTTTTGACTCCCTATCTGCAAAGAGCCAAACCAGAAGGAGATTTCGCTTTGGCCTCTAGAGTGATTAACAGTTTACAGCAAGCGGGGGCTTTAGTGGTTCTGGCCCATCCCTTTCGTTACCATCGTCCTGCGGCCGATTTAGTAGCGGCGGCGGTAGAATTGGGTATTGATGGTATTGAGGCTTTTTATGCCTACGGCAATCCCAAACCCTGGCTACCGAGTCAACGGGAAACCGAACAAGCGCTCGCTCTGAGTCGTCAATATCAATTATTTGCCACCTGTAGCACCGATTCCCACGGTAAATCTTTATTACAGCGCATTTAGCCTGATCGCGGGATTAACGGTAAAATACCTAAATTGACTAAACTCGATCCTTTCTCGATCGAGTGTTAGTTTTTTATGGCCAAAAACAGAGAAATGGGGAAGTGGGAATTATGAATTATGAAGTGGGGAAGTGGGGAAGTGGGGAAGTGGGGGAAGTGGGGGAAGTGGGGAATTTCAACTAAAAACCCCAACACCCCAGCACCCCAACACCCCAACACCCCAACACCCTAACACCCCAACACCCCAACACCCCAACACCCCAACACCCTAACATTTAATCCCCTGAATGAAAGATTTATTCCTTGACACTTGCTGGTTAATTCCCATTTATGGCTTAATTGGTTCGATTTTAACCTTGCCTTGGTCTTTAGGCATTATTAGTCGCACCGGTCCGCGGCCGGCCGCTTATATTAACCTATTGATGACCGTCTTAGGATTAATACACGGATCGATCGCTTTTAATCAAATTTGGCATCGAGAGACGATTAAACTGACTTTTGAATGGGTAAAAGTGGCCGATCTTAGTTTATCCCTTTCGATCGAACTTTCTCCCGTTAGTTTGGGGACCCTGGAACTGATTACCCTCATCAGTCTCTTGGCCCAAATCTATGCCCTTGGCTACATGGAAAAGGATTGGTCTTTGGCGAGATTTTATGGCTTAATGGGCTTTTTTGAGGCAGCTTTGGGGGGAATTGCCCTGAGTGACTCCCTACTATTCAGTTACGCTTTCCTAGAGATGTTAACAGTCTCTACCTATCTCCTCGTCGGTTTTTGGTATGCCCAACCTTTGGTAGTAACTGCGGCACGAGATGCCTTTTTAACCAAGCGCGTCGGCGATATTATTTTATTGATGGGTTTGGTGGCTCTGTCCAGTTACGGAGAAGGATTGAGTTTTTCTCAGTTAGAAAATTGGGCAGTAAATAACCCTGTGCCACCTCTGACGGCGACTTTGTTAGGATTAGCCCTTATTGCTGGTCCAACGGGTAAATGCGCCCAATTTCCCCTGAATTTGTGGCTAGATGAGGCGATGGAGGGACCAAATCCAGCTGGAATCATGCGGAATTCGATCGTGGTTTCGGCCGGGGCCTATGTTTTAATTAAGCTGCAGCCAGTGTTTACCCTATCTCCGATCGCGGCCAATGTTTTAATAGTGTTGGGGACAATGACGGCAATCGGTACTTCTCTGATGGCCCTATCCCAAATTGATATTAAACGGGTTTTATGCCACTCCACCAGTGCCTATCTCGGTTTGGTCTTTATTGCGGTGGGATTAGGTCATGTGGATATCGCTTTACTAATTTTATTCTCCCATGCGATCGCAAAAGCTTTATTATTTATGAGCGCAGGGGCATTAATTCTCACCACCAGTAACCAAAATATCACGGAAATGGGGGGAATTTGGGCAAGAATGCCGGCTACAACCACGGCTTTTTTAGGGGGTTCCGCGGGGATGACGGTTTTAATGCCCCTGGGGATGTTTTGGACGTTAAAACGGTGGTTAAGTGGCGAATGGGCGATTCCTTGGTGGTTATTAGCGGTTTTAATCTTTGTTAATTGTCTTAGCATCGTCAATCTCACCAGGGTATTTCGTTTAGTCTTTTTGGGACAAACCCAAAGTAAAACCCATCGCACCCCGGAAGTGGCCTGGCCGATGGCTTTGCCCATGGTATCGTTGATTTTAATCGTTTTATTGGCCCCGATTATTCCCCTACGTTGGGATTTTTGGCTATCTTTCACCAATCCTCTCCTTAATAACCAGAGTTTTACTATTGTCTGGGGTTTTCCCTTACTGATGGCCTCTGGGGTAATTGGCCTAGTTATCGGCTCAATGGTAGAGTTAAGACGAGCTTGGGCGAGACCAACCGGGTTAATCCTGCGATTCTTGCAGGATTTGTTCGCTTATGACTTCTATCTCGATCGCATCTATCAGTTTACCGTGGTTTTAGCGGTGGGCAGCCTGTCAAAAATTACCGCTTGGCTCGATCGTTATATTATTGATGGTCTGGTTAATTTGGTCAGTTTAGCGACGATTTTTAGCGGCAGTGCCTTAAAGTATAATGTTTCCGGTCAATCACAGTTTTATGTCTTGACTATTCTATTCGGAATAGGGGGATTAATCTGGCTCTTATTAAACGGTCAATGGTCACTGATAACTGATTATTGGTCATCCCTTTTGACTCATTGAACCTCTGTGTATCGCTCCCTAGTCTTCTTGGCGCGGACTAGGGAGGGAAAGCAGCGGGGTGAACTTGACATCCTCGCCGCCGTAAAACGGACGGCGATTCCCAAACCTCACGATTTAGGTTTCTGCTTCTTTCCCTTGCGGGGTTCCGCACCTGCCTTAACAGATTTACTCTGTTCTGGTCTTATAGTCGCGACCCGGACTGACACCGCAGGCCCTGCGGCCAAAATGTTTTTACTAGCGTTAATATCTCGGTCATGGTGTGTCCCACAGTCCCACTCTCGAACATTTAACGGCATTTTTTCAACAATATGCCCGCAATTACTACACCTTTTAGAACTAGGAAACCATCTATCTATTTCGAGGTAATTTCCTCCGTGCCAACGGCATTTATAGGCTAGTTGTCAACCCCGCAACCCCCAGCCCCCCGGCCCCCGACCCCCCCCGGCCCCCCCGACATCGGGGGGGTCGGGGGGGCAACTAACGTCAGATATTGCCTGAGATAATGTCGGGTTTTTGACCAGATTCTTGACGGCTAAATTCTCAACTACAATCGTTTGGTTTTCCCGAACTAATTGAGTGGTTAGCTTATGTAAATGGTCTTTTCTGCTATCGTTGATTTGAGCGTGAATCCTTGCTACTTTGATTCTCGCTTTTTCCCGATTTTTTGACCCTTTCTGTTTTCGAGAAAGATACAAAAAAGCCTTTTGCAGTCTCTGATAATGCTTTTTAAAATGCTTGGGATTAGATACTTTGTCGCCATCGCTGGTAATCACAAGGCTACTAATTCCTAAGTCAATTCCGATGGCTTTATCTGTTACTGGTAAAGGCTTAATCGTTGGGTCATCAAATCTTATTGAGATATGCCAACGCCCTGAGGGATGCAATCTGACTGTTACTGTGCTTGGTTCACAGCTTTCTGGTATTTGTCTTGACCATCGAATAGGTAAAGGTTCTGTGCATTTGGCTAAATAGATTTGTTTGTCTTTAAATTTAAAAGCAGATTTGGTAAATTCGGCACTTCCTCCTTGATGTTTTTTCTTAAAGTTAGGATACTTAGTACGACCAGCAAAGAAGTTAGTAAAAGCTGTTTGTAAATGTCTTAACCCTTGTTGTAAGGGTACACAGCTTACTTCATTGAGAAAGTCTAATTCTTCTTGCTTTTTCCAATCGGTCAACATTGAAGAAGTTTGAGCGTAGCCTACTCTTTCTTGCTTTTCGTACCAAGCTTGTGTTCGTTCGTGGAGAGCTTTATTGTAAACCAATCTTACACATCCCAAAGTGCGCCGCAATAGCGACTCTTGTTCTGGTGTCGGGTAAAATCGGTAAGAATAGGCTTTTTCCATGTCTCATATTTTAGCATATATTTCGTAAACGATGCTCATATTTAACAGCAAAGCCAACCTAAAACGGCGGGGTTTCAGACCCAAAATTTTCGATGATCGGATATTTCTAACTCTAGTCAGGGAATTAATTCCCCGAAAACCCTATTGCTCAAGTGAGTCAGATTGTCTAAACTCTCATGCAGTTAGCATTGTACACTAATCTAGCTTTTGTCTGTGATTACCATCCGCGATCAAGATCACACTTAACCGGTAATATTAGATACACTAACAGCTTATCCGCCCAAAATAGCAATGCCTACGCCGATTAATAGAATTAATCCGCCATAAATGACTTCTTGGGGGGGTATTTCACCAAAAATGAACACTCCTAACAGACTAGCGGCGATTGGCTCTAATAAAATTACCATGGTTACTATTGTCGGTGCTACCCATCGCAAAGCCCAGTTAAAGCTAGTATGACCGATTAATTGCGGAAAAATCGCCATCATTAACACATAAACATACACGGATAAGGGATAGCTTTCGTAACCTTGACCGAATAAAAAAATAGAAGGTAATAAAGCTAATCCTGCGGTAGTGTAGGCTACAGTTATATAATTCTTAATATTTAAGCCCTTTCTTTGTGCTTCCCGTCCGAGGAGAATATAACCACTGACGAGAATTGCTCCAATTAAAGCCAAGCTATTGCCCAATAAAGGGTTAGGATAAGAACTACTGACATCTCGATCGGCTAAAACAATCAATACTCCCCCCGTTAGAGCCACAAAAATGCCGATAAAGGTTAATTTGGTCGGTTTTTCTCGAAACCACCACCAACCCAACAGAGAAACCCAGAGGGGATTAGTGGTGACTAAAGTGGTGGAAGCGGCGATCGAGGTGTAGGATAGAGAAGTAATCCAAGTAGCAAAATGGAGAGCTAAACAAAATCCTGCCCCCACTGCGTAATAATAGGCTTGAATAGGGACTTTTTGGCGTGATAAGGTCAACCAGTTCGGAATTAGGACAACAGAAGCCAAGATCAGACGGGAAGTCGCTAAAAATAAACTAAATGCGATCGTAGCATTACCTACCGCTTCGATCGCTAACCGGATAAAAATTGCCGATGCAGAAACCGACACCACACCGATAGTTAAAATAAAAATAATTTTGGCGTTAGAAGGAGGCAAAATAGGCTACGCTTGCGCGATGATCGATGATGTTATTCACCAGTTATTTTAACCGTAGGCAGGAGGCAGGAGTCAGTGGTCAGGAAATAGGGTTTTGGGGTGATAGGGTGATAGGGTTTTGGGGTGATAGGGTGATGAGACAGCTTTCCCACTTCCCCACTTCCCCACTTCCCCACTTCCCCACACCCCCCTGCCCCCCCGATGTCGGGGGGGTTGGGGGGGTCACACCCCACACCCCATCACCCATTTACTTGATCTATGGAACTACCAGAATTAAATATAGAGACAATTTGGGCGATTATTAACGATGAAATTGACGACGAAACCGTTAATAAATTGGTCTGGCAAACTTTAGGTTATCGCTACGATGAAAGTCAAGGAAAATGGGATAATAGTCAAGTAGAGGAAGATTGGCGGTGTGAATATCCCGAACCCCCAGATTTTATTGCCAATCGTCCCCCAACAGTAAAATTAACTCGATCGATCTTGCCAGAAAATAAACAATTATTAAAAGATAAATTGGGTTTTACCGGTTATAAAATTGGCCAATTCAATCCCCGCATGACTCGCCGTGCCACCGCCGCTAATTGGTTGTGCTTTTATGGGTTAAAATAGATAAGGAAAGTTATTTTATCAAGCTTCTAGCATGGTCACTATCCCTGTCAAGTCCTCCTCTCATCCCCTAGCATCCTATATTGAGCGTCTCACTGCTGGGGAAGCATTGTTAAAAGATACTCCCCAGAATTTGCTCGAGGTAGTGGGTATCCTGAAAAGTTATGGGGTGGTGTTAGATGCTTATTCCCAAAATTTAATTTATATTGCGGAAAATCAGTTTTTGGTTTTTTTTCCCTTCTTTAAATATTTTAATGGTCAAGTATCTTGGCAGAAATTACTACAACACTGGTGGCACGATCGCATTAATTTTGAGTATGCTGAATACTGTATGAAAGCCATGTTTTGGCACGGTGGGGGTGGTTTAGATAGTTATGTAGATGGTGCCGCTTTTCGGGAAGTGACAGCCAAAGTTATTCAAGCCAAATTTAGGAATAATCCCCTAGTTTTAAGTTTAAATAAAGTCTTTCCTGAATTTTTGCCAGAACAAATGCGGATGATGGCCTACTATAGCGGTTTAGGTCAATTTTGGCGAATTATGGCCGATACTTTTTTAAGTTTATCCGATCTCTACGATGCCGGAAAAATTACCAGTATTCCCGAAGTGGTGGCACACATTAAGAAAAATTTAGTTGATAATGCTAGTAAACCAATTGTCTATCAAGTAAAAATCAAAGGACAAACCTATGATCTGATCCCCAAATCGGCAGGATTAACCTTTCTTGCGGATACGGCAATCCCCTACGTTGAGGCGGTTTTCTTTCGCGGAACACCTTTCCCCGGTACAATTTCCTATAATGCCCAAGCCTATCAAATTCCCTACGATCAAGGAATGTTTGCCTATGGTGCTTTGTATGCGGATCCTTTACCCATCGGAGGTGCAGGGATTCCTCCCACACTATTAATGCAGGATATGCGTCACTTTTTACCGGATTATCTGCACGACATTTATAAAAAGAGTTTTCGTCAAGAGGAAGATTTATTAGTCCAGATCTGCGAAACTTTTCAAAAGTCGATGTTTTGTGTGACAACGGCAGCCATTCAAGGATTAGCACCTTATCCTTTAACTACCACAGATTTAAAAGAACAAAAAGCCAATCGCATCTATCTAGAAGCATGGATGAATCGCTTTGTTAAGTCGCGATTAGAAGCGGTAAATCAATAATTATTCTGCCGATAAATCGGTAATTTTTGCAGTCAACAAACTCCCTTTACATTTATGTCAGATATTAACGCCCAACTTCAGGATATTTTAGCTCAATTGCAATCTTTAACCGAACGGGTTGCCCTCATCGAAGCGCGGCAGATGTTAGTACCGGACATCGAGCGCTATGGTAAATTACAGCAATTCCTAGCTGAGGGGAACTTTAAGGAGGCAGACGCAGAAACTCTCCGAGTTATCCTCGAAGCTGCCGGCAGAACCCGCGATACTTTAACTCCAGAGGATATGATGCGGTTTCCCGTTAATGTGATTCGGGTACTCGATCGCCTTTGGAAAAATTATAGCGGCGATCATTTCGGTTTTAGCAATCAGGTGAAGTTATATTTTGCCGCCGGAGGTGACATTAACACCCTGCGTACCCAAGACGCGGAAACGATTAAAAAATTTGGGGAATTGGTGGGATGGCGCAACAAAGATGAGTGGCGTATCGATGATTATGATCACTGGGATTTTAGTCTAGCAGCTCCTCAAGGTTGTTTTCCCGCTCTCTGGTGGAAGTCTCCCTACGGGTTAAAAATGGTGACTTTTTGCTTTACTCGCCTGATAGAGTGCGATTTATAGGCAATGAAAGGAGTTATCGGCTATTTTCGGGCTTTATTGTCCCCCCAATTTGCCCCCACTGGGATAAAAGTGGCTGTAGTGGTGGGGACGATTTTATTGACAATTAACCACGGTTATGCTATAATGTCTGGGCGCATGACAAGCGATCGCTGGCTGGCGGCATCACTGACTTATCTAGTTCCCTATCTAGTCAATGTTCATGGGCAGTATAGCAGTTATCGCCGTCAGCAGTGGCCGAAAAAATCCCAGGAATAAATTGATTTCGCCCTATTTTTGATGGTAAATCTGTCCAAAAAAACACTTTTGCAGTTGAGGCATTTGCTATTGGTTCTGTGTTCTGGCGATTGGGCCATTAGTTGCAAATTGAGGCTCTTCGGGAATTGTTATGCAAATAATTAACTTAAAATAAAATTCGATGAGAGTACCTAGTCTCAAAAATAGCTGACATCCATACAGGGAGACACTTACGGCACAAACAGGTTAATACCAAAAGATAGACAATTGAGT
>NZ_JADBVM010000008.1:0-11904 GCF_020244875.1 Microcystis sp. M44BS1 | reverse complement strand
TGGAAGGAATTAACAATAAACTGAAGGTGATTAAAAGGAGAGGCTATGGATTTAGAAACTTTAAAAACTTTAGTATTAGATGTTTATTAAATTGGCATTTTGCTAGTTGATTTTACATGGTAAGTTCGGAAGAACCAAAAAGGTTTGAGCAAAAGCTAGACAATCTCGAAAAAAGGTTTGAGCAAAAGCTAGAAACTTTACAGAAAAATGTCGAGCAAAAGCTAGAAACCCTACAGAAAAATGTCACCGATGTCAAGATAGGACTAGCAACTTTAACAGAGAAAGTCGATAGTATGGATAATCGACTGATCAAGGTGGAAGGAACCCAAAGTAACCAAATTTGGACATTAATAACTCTCCTGAGTGGTTCCTTGATTGCTGTGGGGTTCCGTGCTTTTTTTATGGGCAACAATCCCTAGTCGCTCGCTGTAGAGTAACGAGACTTTCTCGCTTGTACCACCCGATACCCTGCCCCGGGGAAAAACTTTTTCGGCAAGCTCCTGTTTTTTTATACACTTTATTTAAACAGTTTGAGTTATAAAATAACCGGCATGACTCAACCCACACCGCGCTCTAGTGTCTTAATTGTCGATGATTTGCCCAATAATGTGCGGCTATTGTCGATTATGCTCACCGAGAAGGGATATCAGGTACGCAAAGCGATTAATGGACAGATGGCCCTGAATACAGTGCGATCGCTAATTCCCGATCTGATCCTCCTCGATATTAATATGCCCGATCTCAATGGCTATCAAGTTTGTGAACAGTTAAAAGCTGATGAAAAAACCCGAGAAATTCCCGTGATTTTTATCAGCGCTCTTGATGATGTCTTAGATAAAGTCAAAGCTTTTCAAGTGGGAGGTGTCGATTATATTTCTAAACCTTTTCAAGGGGAAGAAGTCATGGCCCGCATCGAAAATCAATTAACTATTTGCCGTCAAAAAAAACAACTCCAAAACGAAATTAAAGAACGTCAAAAAGCTGAGGAAACCTTAGAAATTTATCTTCATGCTGTCTCTCACGATCTCCGCAATCCCGTGATCGGGATGTCAATGATCTTAAATAATTTAATTAAAAATTATCAGGGAGAAACTAAAGAAGTGTCCCTGAAGATTTTACAACAGATGGCCAACAGTTGCGATCGACAATTAACTTTAATTGATTCTCTCGTCGAAACCCGAAAAAATGATCTTTGGGGAGTTTCCCTAGAACTAAAGCCTTTATCTCTCTACGAAATTGGTCAACAGATCGGTCAGGAATGGGAGTTAAGATTAAAGGAAAATCAAGCAACTTTAATTAATAACTTTTCTCCCGATTTACCCTTAGTTAATGCCGATGCTCACCATCTCTGGCGAGTTTTTGAGAATTTATTAGCCAATGCCCTTAAACACAATCCCCAAGGGATAATTATCACTTTATCAGCTAGACTAGAGGGTAATTATCTCCGGTGCAGCATTGGCGATAATGGGGTGGGAATTAGCGAAACCCAGAGAAAACAATTATTTGATCGCTATCAACGAGGCAATAATAACAATCAGATTAGTTTAGGACTAGGTTTATATCTCTGTCGTCAAATTATCCATGCTCACGGAGGTGAAATTGGCATTATGAATAATGACGAAAAAGGTTCACAATTTTGGTTTACTTTGCCCTACTAAGCTATTGACTAAGTAGGTAGATGTTAAAAACTTTCAGACACCCCCCTTATTAAGGGGGACTAAGGGGGAACTAAGGGGGAATCGGCACCCCCCTTATCAAGGGGGACAAGAGGGGACTAAGGGGGGATCTATCTTCAATTTAATTATAACCAGCTACTTATCTACATTACGCGTTAAGACTGTCTATGAGCAGGGAGAGGCAGTTTAAGCATTTGTTTTTTCCTGTGACCGGGGAAAGAAAGGGCTAAGATCTATCTAGATCAACTATCTTCACTTGCCATGGCCGCTAATGCCGACTATTCTGCCCATTCCAGCGTTAACTTGCAACAACCTTGGCATACCTATCCGGTGGAAACCACCCTATCTATCCTCGGTAGTTCCGCTGTTAATGGCCTCAATAGGGAGCAAATCGCCGAAAGAATTAAATATTATGGCAAAAATGAACTAAAAGAACGTCCAGGGCGCAGTAATTGGCAAATTCTCCTGGATCAGTTTACCAATATTATGCTCCTCCTCTTAATTGCCGTGGCCATAATTTCCGGGGGACTAGATTTACTGGAATTGCAGCGCGGTCATCTGGCTAAAATTGGTGTTCCCTTCAAAGATACGATCGCTATTTTAACAATTGTCATCCTCAATGGTATCCTCGGATATCTGCAAGAAAGTCGGGCCGAAAAAGCTCTGGCCGCTTTAAAAAAACTTTCCTCTCCCCAGGTTAATGTTATCCGCGAGGGCCAACGCAGAGAAATAGACGCGGTTAATCTCGTCCCCGGGGACATCATGCTGATTGAAGCGGGAACCCAAATCAGCGCCGACGGCCAAATTATCGAAGCTTTTAACCTGCAAATTCGCGAATCGGCCTTGACAGGAGAGGCAAATAGTGTTAATAAATCCGCCTCGATTGAACCTTTAGACAGAGATACTCCCCTTGGCGATCGCTTAAATTTTGTCTTTACTGGAACAGAGGTACTGCAAGGCCGGGCCAAGGTCATCGTTACCAATACGGGAATGACCACGGAATTAGGCAAAATCGCTCAAATGTTAGCAACAGTCGGCAATGAACCCACTCCTCTCCAAAAAAGAATGACTCACTTGGGTAATGTCCTTGTTGCTGGTTCTCTCATTCTAGTTGCCCTAACTATTACCATCGGCCTGATCAATGCCGGTTGGTCGGCCCTACAGGAATTAGTCGAAGTTTCCCTTAGTATGGCAGTAGCCGTCGTTCCCGAAGGATTACCCGCAGTTATCACCCTAACGCTCGCCCTAGGTACTCAACGCATGGTCAAACGTCAGGCCTTGATTCGCAAACTGCCGGCAGTAGAAACCCTCGGTTCCGTTAATGTGATCTGTTCCGATAAAACTGGGACGCTAACGGAAAATAAAATGATTGTACGGGAGATAGAGACAGTTAATCGCAATTTTTTAGTTACCGGGGAAGGATATAGCCCAAAAGGACAATTTTTAGACTCCGAGCAACGGGCGATCGATCCCAAAACCGATCTAGAATTACATCATCTCTTAATTGCCAGTGTCCTCTGCAACGATGCCAGTTTATACCTCGATAACGGTCAGGATAGCATTTTAGGCGACCCCACAGAAGGAGCCTTATTAGTTTTAGGGGCGAAAGCGGGCTTAAATTTATCCCTAACCAAGCAAGAGTTCCCTAGAATCGCTGAAATCCCCTTTTCTTCCCAAAGAAAGCGAATGTCGGTCATTTGTCAAGGAGTCAATCCCGTACTATTTACCAAAGGTTCCCCGGAATTAATCCTTGAACAATGTCTCTCCTATCAATCGGGATTAGAAAGTCTTCCTTTTGGGGATGGGGAAAAAGAAAAAGTCTTAGTCGCTAACAATGCTATGGCTAACAGGGGTTTGCGAGTCTTAGGATTGGCATATAAAAACCTGATTTATCCGCCAGAATTAACTGAAATCAGCGAAGATGAGCTAATTTGGCTAGGAATGGTCGGTATGATCGACGCAGCGCGACCAGAGGTACAAATCGCCGTGACTAGGTGTCGAGAAGCGGGAATCCGTCCGATTATGATCACCGGCGATCATCAATTAACTGCTCTAGCGGTGGCTAAAAGTCTTGGTATTGCCCAAACAGGAGCTTTAGTCATCTCAGGGCAAGAATTAGATAAATTATCACCAATTCAGCTAGAAAACCTCATTGACAAAACTAACATCTATGCCCGTGTTTCCCCCGAACATAAATTAACTATTGTCCGCGCCTTGCAAAAAAAGGGTAAATTTGTTGCTATGACCGGAGATGGGGTGAATGATGCTCCGGCCCTGAAACAAGCAGATATCGGTATTGCCATGGGAATCGCCGGCACCGATGTCACCAAAGAGGCTAGTGATATGATTCTCCTTGATGATAATTTTGCCACTATCGTCGCTGCCACGGAAGAAGGGCGAGTGGTTTATAACAATATTCGCAGTTTTATTAAATATATTCTCGGCAGTAATATTGGGGAAGTAATTACTATCGCTGCTTCGCCTCTTTTGGGTTTAGTTACTCCTCTCACTCCCCTACAAATTCTCTGGATGAATTTAGTTACTGATGGTTTACCCGCTTTAGCTTTGGCAGTGGAACCCCCTTCTTCTAATATTATGCGTCGCCCTCCTTTTAGTCCCCAAGAAAGTATTTTCGCTCGCGGTTTGGGAACTTATATCGTGAGAATTGGGATTATTTTTTCGATTATTAATATCACTCAAATGGTTATCGCTGTGCGCTTGGATCCGCTTTTTGGTAATACTGGTTCATGGAAAACTATGGTTTTTACTACTCTCTGTTTAGCTCAAATGGGTCATGCCATTTCTGTGCGATCGAGCGATCATCTTACCATAGAAATGAATCCTTTGACTAATCCCTATCTCTGGGTAGCAGTAACCCTGACGACAATTTTTCAACTGATGTTAATCTATGTTCCTGCTCTGCGGGATTTTTTCGGCACTCAATTTTTAACTAAAGAAGAATTATTAATCTGTTTGGGATTTAGCACCTTGTTATTCGTTTGGGTGGAGTTAGAAAAATTATTTACCCGTTGGTATCATCGGCGATAATCAGGGAGTTTTTTTCATTGTTCAGTAAACAGTGAATTGAAAACTCAAATCTGATAACTGATAAACCCCATCCACAGGGAAAACCGTAGTTTGGCTTTTTCAGCTACGATCCTTATATAGGGTTTGCGGCAAAAAGTACGGGCGAAGCATTCGGATAGAAAATCTACGGTTTCATCGATAGGTTATTGCCCGAATGCTTCGCCCCTACAGGACGCGGGCCGATGAAGACGCAAGGTTTTGAAGCACGATTCTCTCAAAATCTTGCACCTGTTTCCAGAGAAAAGCCAGAAAGCCCCTACCTTGCCTACATTTCACATTTATTCAGCAAATCCTACATAGTAATAATTTTAAGGTTTAGTAGCTTGGCCGTGAAATTCCAGTTCTCTAGCTGATTGCGGTTTAACTTACTATTAACCCACCTTCCGCACTTTTTAACATTCAATTGATAATTTTTACTAATATATTGCTGACAACCAATTGCCAGTAAGGATTATAGCTACAATAATCGATTTTTATCAAGGTGAAGACTTGTAATTTGTTTTCTCAGAAAAATCAATTATTGAAAATAGCTCTGGTTCTTCGGTTTGTGCTATGCAATGGACGGAGTTATAAGGGATGAAACCCTTATAGAGAAGGACATTGATGCGATTTTTGTCAATTGTTTTCGAGCTAGAACAAACTAATCAATAGAACTCTTGCCAGATAAGGATTTAGTCGATTTATGCCCCCCTATCGAACCATACCAAGTAACGAAGAACCCTCTCCATTTTTTCGGAGGAAATATGCTATTGTCTTTGAATAAAACTCAAAAAAATTTTCGACAAAAACACCAATCTATAACAGCAGAAGCCAATCTGTTAAAACAACTATCGCTGGGAGAACAGAAGGCTTTTTGGTCTTTGTGGTTGTCACACCAAGAATACCTTTACTATCGCTGTATAAATTGGATGGGAGGCAACCGCAAAGACGCTGAAGAAGCGCTGAGCCAAGCCACTATTAAAGCTTGGGAAAAATTGCCAATTTATGCTGATAAAATTACTAATCCTAAAGCTTGGCTGACTCGTATGACTCACAATGTTTGTGTAGATATTCATCGAGAACACCAACGCCAAGCCAGAGGTATCGAAGATATTGACACTATCTTAGAAATTGAAAATTCTCCTTTAATGTTAAGCCAATCAAACCCCAATTCTTTGATGCTTCAAGCAGAAATACAAGAACACATCCGCCAGGCTATCGACCAGCTTCCCCCCAGGCTTCGAGAAACATTTGTGCTACGGTTTGAGCAAGAGATGTCCTATTCAGAAATTGCCGAAAAGCTGTCTATTTCTAATAGTAATGTTCGCAAGCGTATCCAACAAGCACGAGAGGCATTGCAACGACAATTAGGACAATATCTCTAGACTACATTGAATAGGGGCAATCCCCCTGTGGTTGCCCCATAATTGCCATTTCACTTGTAGCTTCAAGGTAAGATTCAAGCCTGTAGGGTAGGTTCTCTGAAACTATTATGCTAAAACCCTTGCGACTTCGACAATCATGATCGCCTGCTTTCCTAGTGCGATCGCTTTTTTAATGACTTCGCTGTTTCACTGCAACTGCTTTAACTGGTGATAGCGGTGGAAACCACGAAGATCGTCCTTTTCAATTCGTTGCTATTGGTCGGGCCTAAGGGTAGTGCGATCGGCTGAACTTATAGTAGACTGTTTCAGCTAAAATAGGGCAATATATTTCGGCTTAAAGTCTTAGATTATAGAATTTATAGCATTTTTCTAATACACTAAATTAGCTGAAACAATCCAATAGGGTGCGTTAACGAAGTGTAACGCACCTTTTCAACCGTCAATCCTCAAGCTTGTTGTCGGGAGGGAGTGCAAGCAGCTAACTCATCGCTATATTGTGATAACATATAAAGAAAACACAGTTAACTAACAGAAGGAAACTCTAATGAGTATTGCATTTTTTCAAGATATTATCGAATCGGTCGAGAGTCTATCCATTGAAGAACAAGATTATTTGTTTGATCTAATTTATCAAAGACGTATTGACAAACGCCGTCAGGAGATTGCTAAAAATGGGGAAGAAACCTTAAAGGCGTTAGCAATGAGAACAGCAAAAAAAGGCAGCGCTGAAGAGATAATGGCTTATTTGTTAGAGAATGAAGAAGAATGAAATTAGTTGCTGACAAGAGCTTTAAAAAAGCTTTTAAACGCTTAATGAGCAAAAATCCTCAACTACAAAGTAAGGTATCAGAGGTTCTACATTTGTTAGAGGATAACCCGTTCACTCCTTCTTTAAAATCTCATAAATTGACAGGTAGATTAGAAGGTTATTGGTCATGTTCTGTTAGTTACGATTGCCGTATTATTTTTACTTTTGGTAAAGATCCTGATTCAGGAGAAACTTTAATTGTTATAGTTGATATTGGAAAACACGACCAAGTTTACTAATTTATGTCTTTAAATCGAATACTTCTCGACAACGCTTATAAAACGCTACATTAACGGAATATAGCGCACCTTTTTAACCGTCTGTTTAAACAACTTAAACAACAAAAAGGCGATCGCCAGAGCAATCAAACTATCAAAACGGCTACAAGTTTTATTGTGAAAGAGTTTAAAGGTTTTGCAGCCAGATGAGTCGGGTGACTTGAGAGAGAAAAATTCACAAATGGGGTTTCGGGATCGTCTTAGGAATGATACAGCATAGAAATTGAGGAATTAAAAATGTACATTCTTTATAGCTCTGATGGCTCTCATACGGTTTTAGGAAAATCTACGGGTAATCGTCAAAATGAAGATGATGGGTCTTTTTGGATTACAGGTTGGTCCGATAAGACACGAGAAAGTGTATCGATAGGAGGGTTCTACACACTAAAATTCCCTGATCAACACAGTAACTCTGTTGAAGTTCTACAAATTGGTGGTGGCGGTATGGGAGGCATTCGTTTCGAGTTTACTGGTTAAGAACGGCTCTCCCGACATCATGGGGTAAAATGTTCGTCAATGTTACATTATTGTAGTGATTGAAATTAAATACACTTTCTAAGTGTCAGTCCAGTAGTCAATCCAGTAGGGTGCGTTAAACTTCGTTAGCGCACCTTTTTAACCGTCTGTTTAAACAACTTAAACAACAAAAAGGCGATCGCCGGAGCAATCAAAGCACTAAAACAGCTATAAGTTTTATTGTGAAAAGGTTTAGAGGTTTTGCAGCCAGATCAGTTGAGTGAGTCGAGAGAGAAAAAAATCGGTGCTAACTCAAAAAATTCACAAATGAGGTTGCGGGATCGTCTTAAGAGTGTAATGAGTACCTTGATTTTCTTGGAGGAATCAATCAATGACTGATACTTACACGATTTACATCGTAAATCAGAACCCTAATGGGCAACTTTTCTGGGCTTTTCTTGCTCAGCCAGAGGTCTCAGATTCACCAAAGGTATTTGCAAACTCAGACACCAATCTTTATATTGCTGGAGGCTCTCAGGATTTGAATTCATTTAAAATCCCAGTACAATATGTTATTGGTGCTGGTGCCTCAAACAACGCGGTTGGACTCAATACTGTAATTGAATCTAATTCTACCAGGAACAGCGATCTTACCAAGCTCTGGGATGTTACCTACGCCAACGTTCCACCGCGCCAAGGTCCTACTGTTCCTACTGCTCCATCTGGGACTAGTCCATCTGGGACGTTAGCCATGAAGACAAACCCATTTGACCAACAAAAAAATGCGGCGAACGAGTGGTATGAAAGTATGTCATTTGGAGTGAAGACATCGCAAGGCTTTATGGGTATAACCTGGAACCCTGCGCCAAATAAGACATATACAATCACTCCCAAGCTGGTTTTCTATATTAGTGTTGGGTATTACTCCAGTTACTCACTCGCAGACATTACTGCTGTAGCGAATGAGTCTGCAAAATGCAATACCAGTAAAGACTTTGATGTGCTTAAACAATGCACAGTAGTCTATAGTTCCACTGGTGAGTGGACGGTTAAACCAGGGAAACCCCCTAAGGAATTGCTTAATTCCACTAGAAGTGTCATGCTAAACTCTCTAGTGTGATCGCCTGATCTTGTAGCCAAATCTTGTAAGGTGCGTTAACGAAGTGTAACGCACCTTTTTTAATTATCAGTGATGACATCGCTTATTTATCTGAGTTGCGTGGGTATAGTCCTAAAGAGCATCTAAGTCATGGGTACATACAGAACATTTGACCAAGTTGAAGAAGAATACTACCGCGAACATCCAGAAGAAATTGACAGTTTTTTAACTGTTACCTTTGAGGAATATGCAAAGGACAAAGATACAGGTGCTTTATTGTCCGCATTGTGTATGATTAGCCGTGTCAAAGGAGTTACAGCAACAGCAGAAGCAGCAGGGATGAGCCAGAAAGGACTACAAAAAGCGTTATCAGAGCAGGGAAACCTACTTTTTGAGAATGTAAATGCGATTCTATATGCTATGGGCTATCAGCTTGTTCCACAAGCTTTGACAATGGATGTCAGAGACTAAAACACTTCCCTAAATTATTGAAAGTGCGATTTCCTAATAGGTTTATTATAGCAAAGATTTTACCCAAAGTTTACATATTTCGGAACACTACCAACTGCTATAGCGTTTACAAATAAACCGTGGAAAGACCCCTGTAGGGGCGCAATGCTTGCGCCCTTATATCGTTCCACGACTCAAATGTAAACGCTATATAGGATAGAAGACAGCGTGAGGGACAGTTCAGGAAAAACAGGAAGTTTAACAGATTCATTTGGCCAATAAATTTGGGCGTTGCTGATTTGAGATATGAATCTTCTTTTGTGGGATTTTTAAAACCTAGACCCAAACTAACTTTTGGATAGGTGCAAGGTTGTCATTCATACCTTGATTCAGCAACGCCAAAAAATCCAAGAGGCAGCCAGAGATATTCGTTTTTTCTTCACTTTTTGGGCGAAAAAAAACTTTTAGGATGCCTATAATAGGAGATAGAAAGGGTTAAAAACTAAAAAAAATGGCGGAGAGAGTCCAGAAAATCCTTGCCCAGTTTTTTTTCAGAGATAATCGCCACAAACAGAAACATAAATCGTAGGGTGCGTTAGCCAAAGCGTAACGCACCAATTTAATAATGAACTTGGTGCGTGGGGCGCGGATTATTAACTTGTTTTTTTGTCAGAGATTATCGCCACAAACACGCACCCTACAAGCTCAGGCTTACACAAAAAAAACAAATTTATGTTATTATTAAAATAAATCTCAGTCAATAAAAAATATTTATTATGAATATCAAAGTGGTTGTCTGGCAAGAAGATGATGTTTGGTGTGCAAATGTACCAGCTTTGTCTGGTTGTCATACTTGGGCAGAAAATTATGATGATTTGATGGTCATGGTTAAAGAGGCAATAGAAGGCTGGTTAGAAGTTTCTCATGAAAAAAAAATTACTTAAAATTTAAAAGTGTACCGTTTAGTAGGAGATTGAACTATAATTAAGTTGATGAACTTACAATTTGAGTGGGATAACCCCAAGGCAAAACTTAATCTCAAAAAGCATGGCATCAATTTTGAAGAAGCCAAGGCTGTTTTTCGAGATCCTCTAGCCTACATTTTTGATGATGAGTGGCATTCGGTCGGTGAAAAACGAGAAATTATTATCGGACACGATGACAAGAATCGCCTTTTAGTAGTTTGTTTTACTGAAAGAAATCAAATGATTCGTATTATCAGCGCACGTTTAACAACCAAAAAGGAACGCCAAGACTATGAAAAATACACAGGACTCTAAAACTAACCAAAATTTACAGGATGACCTACTTCCTGAATATAATTTTAATTATACTAAGGCTCATCCTAATCGTTTTGCTTCTCAGGTAAATGAGACAAAAATAACTGTAACCTTAGAATCGGATGTCGCTAAAGTTTTCAAAAATTCTGAAGATGTAAACAAAGCACTTCGAGCTATCCTATCTGCTATCCCTGAAAAATAAGTTAACAGTAATCCTGTAGGGTGCGCTATTCGATAGCGTAACGCACCAATTTAATAATGAACTTGGTGCGTGGGGCGCGGATTGTTAATTTTGGTTTTTTGTGAGAGATTATCGCCACAAACACGCACCCTACAAGATCGGCTATTCAGAAAAAAATTAAAATCTACACTTCAACCAAATGAACCCAACTTAGAGAAGATTTAACGCTGTTAAATAAGCGTTTATCGCTAGTGTATAAATTTGCTTGAAATCGTTGAGCTAATACTAGATAATGGGCATCATAAGTAGCAGGAAGATTCAAGGTTTGCGAAATTTCTATTGCTTGGTAATGGAGGTAACGATCTTCATGAAACTGAATAGGTAAATCTAAGACTTCTGTAAGGAGGGTTTGTGCTTCTTTCTCCAAAATTTGACCAGCTTTTTTCAGACGATGAAATACGTTAGTGACTTCGTAACATAATAAAGTTGGCGCAATCACTAAATTTTTCTCGGTTATCCATTTTTGCCAGAGTTGACTATAGACTGTTACAGAAGGTTCAACCGTTGTTAAACGAACTATACAACTAGAATCAACACAGATAAATGTATTAGTCATTATTTTCTCTATTCATTCACAATTTCTTCCATCAATTGCCGATCTCTTTCTTCTCTCATTTGATGAATAATTTCAGTAACATCGGTTTCAAATGGTTTTCCCTGACGACGTTCATAAATGGCTTTTCGAGTTGCGTCAATTCGTTCTAATGCAATTTCCCAAGAGGGTTGATCCTTGAGTTTTTTTCCTAACAATTCCTGTTCTTCTCGGGACAAGGATTTAATTGCATTAACTAGAGATTCCACGAGTTGAATATTCATTTTTTTACATCTTTGACTAAAATTATCGGTGTTTATGAAGAGTTATTATAGCCTAGCCTTTGAATTATAACAAAGAGACGCAAACTCCGTCACTTACGTCCCCAATTCATCATCAATCAAAGTTTACCGCTTGGATAACCGAGAAATAACCGGTTTAAAGTCATATCATCCTGTAAGGAAAACTAGCCCGACTTTTTTAACAATTGTCGGCAAAATTTTGCTTGCTTTTTTCAGGGCTTTTTGCCATAATATTTTTATAAGACTTTATATATAATGGAGTGGTGGCGTTAATCCAAGAATGCACGGATTCCCATTATAAGAAAAGTATAACCGAAGCCGCCGCCCAAGT